>CAZHQP010000142.1:0-7398 GCA_964534735.1 uncultured Roseivirgaceae bacterium | reverse complement strand
ACAGGCCGAAGGAAAACAACCCAAGCAGTGGACCATATGTATAGCCGGCAACATTTAATACCGCATCAATTACAGAGCGTTGATTTATTTCCTTAAAAATCAGAATGATGATCAGGAAGAGTACGGAGAACGCAATGTGTACGATAAATTTTTGTTTCTTTTTAACAGCTTCAGGTTTGCTTTTAAAATCCAGAAAATCAATGCAGAACGAAGTGGTAAGCCCGGTGAGAGCAGAGTCCGCACTCGCGTAAGAAGAAGCAATAATACCGAGCAAAAAGAAAACCCCTACGAGCAATCCGAACTCGTTCATCGCCAATCCGGGAAACAGATCGTCTGACAGTGCAGGAATAACGAGACCTTTTTGGCTTGAATAGATGTAGAGCAATGCGCCAAGCACCAGAAAGAGGATGTTAACGGCTACCAGTGTAAGGCTGAACCAAAACATGTTCTTCTGCGCTTCACCCAGATTTTTACAAGTAAGGTTCTTTTGCATAATCTCCTGATCAAGCCCTGTCATGGTAATGGTAATGAACATTCCACCCAAAAAGTATTTTGGGAAGAACAACTTGGAATGGGGATCATCAACGTAAAAGATTTTAGCGTAGCCTCCCGCTTCAATGGCTGAGACCATGCTGCTGAATGAAAACCCAAGTGTATCCGAGATTTGCCAGACAGCTATGCAAACAGCAGATACGAGGAACAATGTTTGGAAGGTATCGGTCCAGACTACTGTTTTAACACCGCCCCGGAATGTGTAAACCCAAATCAAAAAAATGGTTACAACAACCGTTACAAAAAATGGAATTGTAATCCCGTGGCTTTCTTTCCAGGGATGGAACAGAAACAGGTGCAGCACCGAGGCTGCCAAATACAAACGAATGGCGGATCCTACAGAACGGGATATGATAAAGAAAAAGGCGCCCGTTTTATACGAGTATTTATCAAAGCGCTGTTCGAGATAAGTGTAAATCGAAACAAGGTTTAATCTATAATAGAGTGGGAGAAGAATCCCGATAATCACCCAATATCCAACCAGGTAGCCCAGCACAATTTGAAAATAACCGAAGCCAATTTTACCAACATTGCCGGGAACGGAAATAAACGTTACACCTGAAATGGATGAGCCGATCATACCAAAAGCCACCAGATACCAGGGCGATTGCCGGTTTGCCGTAAAAAACGTGTTGGTATCTGCCCCCCTTGACGTGAAATACGAAATGGTGATAAGCGCTAAAAAATAAGCTACTAAAATAGAACCGACCAGCAAGGGAGTCATACGCGAATTCGGGTGAAAATCAAAAATCCTTTCAGGTTCAAGTATAGTTTAAATGCACCGATTTTCGTTAATTTTGCATTCGAAACAATTCGCAATGAAGCACGATTTTCAGGCTGATGAGATGGTAGAGGTGCTGGAGGTTATTGAAACAACCGACCTGATGGATCTTATGGTGTTCAACGATGATGTGAATACATTCGATCACGTGATCAACACACTCATAAAAGTTTGTAAGCACACCCAGGAGCAGGCCGAGCAATGCACCATGCTCATTCACTATAAGGGAAAGTGCACCGTAAAGAACGGGAGCTTTGAATTTCTCAAGCCCATGCGCGATGCGATCTGCGAAGCGGGCATTGATGCACGCATCGTATCCTGAGTGATTTTAAAATTTAGTCGTTGGAGTATCCTTCTAAACTTATTGAAGAGGCCGTAAACCAGGTCTCCAGGCTTCCGGGCATCGGGAAGAAAACCGCTTTACGTCTGGTGCTGAGCCTGATTAAGGATAAGCAGGAAAAGACGTTTGCGCTTACCGATGCGCTGAACAAGTTGCGCGAAGGCATTCGTTTCTGTTCATGTTGTCACAACATTACCGATGCTGAGATCTGCATGATTTGCACTAGCCACAGGCGTGATAAAAGTATTGTGTGTGTGGTTGAAGATGCGAACGATGTAATGGCCATCGAAAACACCTCGCAGTTTAATGGCGTGTATCATGTATTGGGTGGTGTGATCTCACCCATTAATGGTATCGGGCCGTCTGAGCTTAAGATCGAATCACTGGTAAACCGGTTAAATCATGGATCAGAGATCAAGGAACTTATTCTTGCGTTGAGCCCGACACTCGAGGGCGACACGACTTCTTTTTATATCCACAAACGGATTAAAGATTTATCCGTAAAAGTAAGCGTTATCGCCCGCGGAATCTCTGTCGGAGGCGATCTGGAATATGCGGACGAAATTACCCTTGGGCGCAGTATAACTGGTCGTACGCTTTTTAATTAAAGTGCTTTAGCGATTTCCGACTTCTGCTTTTATCTTTGCTCGCCTTTCAAGTAAAAACTATGAATCAAAATCTCTCTGCACGTATTGATGCAATCCAGGAATCAGCCACCCTCGCCATGGCTGCAAAAGCCCGCGAATTTAAAAATCGGGGAATTGATGTAATCAATTTAAGTTTAGGGGAGCCGGATTTCAAAACTCCGCAGCATATCTGCGATGCAGCAAAAAAGGCAATTGACGATGGAAAATATTTCGCCTATCCTCCGGTAGCAGGCTACCAGGATTTGCGTGAAGCTTTGGCGGCCAAGTATCAGTCTGAGAATAAGGTTCCATACAAAGCAGAAAATATTGTTGTATCGAATGGTGCCAAGCAGTCTATTGCCAATACCATGTTAGCGCTCTTGAATAAAGGCGATGAAGTGATTGTGTTCTCGCCTTTCTGGGTAAGCTATGATGCACTGGTTCGTTTAGCAGAAGCAACACCGGTAATTGTAAAAGGCACACTTGAAAATGATTTTAAAGTAACCGCGCAACAGGTTGAGGCCGCGATAACGCCTAAGACCCGGGCAATTATATTCTCGTCACCGTGTAATCCTACCGGTTCTGTTTTTTTAAGATCAGAGCTTGAAGCAATTTCAAAGGTTGTGCTGAAGCATGAAAATCTGCTCATCATTGCGGACGAAATCTATGAACACATCAATTTTACAGTTGAGCATGTGAGCATGGCCTCGTTGCCGGGAATGTTTGACCGGACGATTACCGTAAATGGTTTTGCAAAGGGTTTTGCCATGACTGGCTGGCGCGTAGGCTACATTGCTGCGCCTAAATGGATTGCCGATGGTTGTAACAAAGTTCAGGGCCAGATTACGTCAGCAAATTGTTCTATTTCACAACGGGGTGCACTGGCTGCCATTACCGGGGACATGAAGCCAACCGATGATATGGTGAAGCAATACCATAAGCGCAGAGATGTTGTTTATAATCTATTAAAAGAGATTCCTGGTATTAAAGCCAACTATCCGCAAGGCGCATTTTATTTTTTCCCGGATGTAAGCTCGTACTTCGGAAAATCGGACGGAACGACTACGATAAAAAACAGCGATGACTTTTGCATGTATATGCTTGCAACCGGTCATGTTTCTTTGGTGCCTGGCGAAGCGTTTGGCGATGAGAAGTGTGTTCGGATTTCATATGCAGCAGCGGAGAAAGATCTGGTAGAAGCATTGAAGCGAATGAAAGATGCCTTGGCTAAGCTGAAATAATTCAGATAATTCTTTTCTTAACCGCTTCGATTTTTTCTTCCATCCGGTTGAAAAATTTGTTTCGCTCTTTTTCGCCCGTAGTGCTGATCAACACGGAACGACTTTGAAGGTTATTGATAAATCCTTCTGTTTGATCGCTGAAGATTTCATGGCGCGTCATAAGCAATTCAGTAATGTTGTGACTGATATAAACCGTCTTCTTATCACCCATTTTGTAGAGTACGGTATTGTCAGCAATCAGAATCTCATTTTTGTATAACGAAAAAGGAACATCCTGCTGTTTATAGCCTTGTGCGGCATATTCTTTAATATCGCGGATCATTTGAATGTACTGCTCAAAGATTGTTTCAGCATCAGCTGAACTTGTAAAAAATCCCGACTCCTGGTAAAACTCCAGCTGTTTCAGGGTAACATTCGTTGTTTCATCACTCCATAATTCAACGCTCGGTACTTTGTTATAGATGGAAGCGATTTTGCGACCGATTGTGAGCAACTCATTTCTTACCAGCGAAGAAGAAAATTTCTTCGATTGCAATTCCGGGTAGTTAAGCACCGATTTCATCCAAAAAAACATTTTGAATGCGCATAATTCCGGGTACCGGAAATAATGAAATACGGGAACGTCTTTAGCGGTAAAGACAATCTCTTTCGTACCGGAATAATTTTCAATCAACTCAAGATTCTCCTGCATCGACCGCAGCCACTGCTCAAATGTTTCAGGCTTGTGATTAACGATCAAATGCTGAAAAGGAATAATTCCTGAATCAATTCCTAAAAGCGAATCGAGTGATACATCAAATTTTGTACACAGTGTTTTTGCCTCATCCAGCGAAAGCACAGTCTCTCCCCGCATTCTTCGGTAAGCGCTGTCGCGTCTGATGTTCAGAACCTCTGCGATCTCATCCGCCAGCGACACATTTGCCGGAAGCTTCTTCTTAACCTGCTCCAGGAATAAGGATTGAACGCTTTCAAGTGCCATAAACTGTAGTTGGGGTTACGAATACTACGCATTTTGCCACGATTTGCAAAAATCGCAACTCAGGATTTACGATCTGTGATCATGCGATTTTATGCAAAACATGGGCTTTGTGATGGCGGAATTTAACACCAGAGTAAGGCTGTACCATCATAGTTTTGAGTCATCAAGTAAAATATAAATGTATGCGCATCCTCAACGAACAGGACTTTGATTTTAACGCTTTTATGAGAAGACGCGGATGGAACTCAATCATATCTATCATGATCTTGCTTTTACTGGCAATATCAGTTGTTTTTAATACACAACTATTCTGAAGAATATGTCTTTGAAGACTATAGTTCCGGCAGTTATATTATCTGTGGTTGTTAGAAATGTGTGTTCGCAATCTGTGAACTGCAGCGATTCGTTAATGCTTACAGCAGACTCTTCACGAAAAGTCAGAAACATTATTGGATTTGTACCTTCACAGGCATCTACTATAAATGGATGGGCAGTGGGTTGGTTATTTGCACTGGATTATCATGCTGAAGAAAAAAAGTCAGTTCGTATCAACGGGCTTTATACCAACATCGGGCCTATACAAGCTTTGATTATTGCGTTTAGTCCTGCGTTCATGTCAGATTTCCCCAAACACATACTGCATGCAGATAGCGCTTGGCTGGACTATACATATTTTAATCATCGGTTAAATGGTGTTTCAATCCGGATATACGAAGCAGCAGATGATTTTTCAATACAAGGCTTACAAATAACCGGACTCTTCCAGCGTGTGGGAAAAATGAATGGACTTTCGATAACCGGAATAGCGAGTGTGTACGAGAAATTGAACGGAGTCATGATCTCAGGCATTTATAACACAATAGCCACAGCAAATGGAGTCCAGATTGGAGTATTCAACATCGCTTCGAAAGTAAATGGACTTCAAATCGGCTTGTTTAATAATTCTTTTAAGATGAAAGGAATACAGATCGGACTTTGGAATAAGATCGGTAGACGCGGACTTCCGTTTATAAATTTCAGTTTTTAAGGCTAATCCGTGAACAAGCTCAAATTTTTAGCGAGTGAAGCAGTGAAGCTTGGTGTAATCATTACCATTTCAATGATGAACCTGAATGCCTTTAGTCAGGGATATTATGAGCCGGATAAAATAAATACAACCAATACCCGGATTGGTATCCGAACGGGAATTTGGGTTCCTGTAGGGAGGCTTGCCAAGACATTTGATCCTTCACCCAGTTACGAGCTTGTACTCGGGCCCAAAGGAGGTGATGTTAGCTTTCAGTATATACATCTTTATTTTAGTTTCACATTGCCAACAGGCAATTCCTTTAAGTTTACAACTGCGGATACCCTTGTGCGGACCAAATCTAATTTGATTTTTATGGGAGGATTTCGCTGGCGGCAGGAAGAGCGGCTTCCTAACTCATGTTTCTTTGATTTTGTAACTATCTATTGGGGCATTGGAGCAGCCGGATTTTTTGTTGACTATAAAAATGCGGAAGGAGATCGGAGATCGTTTGCTAACGTCCATTGGCATATTGGCTGGACTTTTTCGAAAAGAATTTTCAAAAATGATTTTATCGGTATAACCGGGCAGTATAATTTAATTCCTCAGCGGGCTTTGAGAGAAAGTGTGGGCAGGGGATTTGGGAATACCAGCGTGAACCTTGGATTTGAGTATCGCTTTTAATTCTTTTCGAATTGCTTGTCTAACGGCCCTGCCTTTTCCAGGTCTTGCACAATTTTCTGATCGAGCGGAGTGTCTTTGATCACGTTATATTTTTTCCAGAATTTTTTATTGTAGGCTTCATCCTGGTACTGCAGGCCGTAGTTGCTCATTTTTTCTACGGAACTGATCTCTTCATCGGTATCCGGAATAACATGATTGATCAGCAGCTGCTGAAACAATTCTGTATTGAATTTAAGCGCATTTGTCTTGGTATCATACCAATCAATTTTAGAAGTTACACTGATGTAGTTGAGAAACATCTTTCCTTCAATGCGCTTGAAGTCAAGGGTCTTTTTAATTCCTGTGAATCGGCTGGCCATGTTTTTTTTTCTTCCAGGAATTTTATCTGAGCCGTTGATCTCAAACTCCAGGTGTATGATAGAGAAGTCAGACTTCTCAACAAAAATTTTGAGAAAGTATTCGCCCGCGTACGTGATCACATAAATCTCGTTGCCGTTATAATACGAGTCGCGCTCGCGCTTCATTACAGCATACATCTCTTCACGCGCCTCAATCTGCCGATAACGGATAGTGTTGTGCAAAAGAAGATCTTCCAATAAATTGTCCTGATCAAAGAATGAGGTGAATTTGTTTTCATAACCCAGACTTTTCCTGACTTCCAACAATCGTACACCCTCCCGAAGCTTTAACTTATTGCGCGGCTGCTTATAGCTTTCATCATAAATTTCTACAGCAGCTTCCAGTAAGGATATATACGTTCCGCCAACCTTCTTTATGTCGCGGTAAAAACCTTCCATCAGGAAGGGTTGCATGGGATAATTTTTCTCGATGCTGCTGAGCGCACGCTGCAGTATATCGCCTCCGGTAAGCGAATCGCGGACAACCAGCTCACTTAATAAAACTGTTGAATTCTCCAGTGCAATGACCAGGGGTTCATTGCTGTTGAGTACGCTTACCAGGGATTCAAAGTTCTTGAACCCCAGCATGCTGATGACCAGTGTTTCGTTTCTGAATTCTTCAGGGATATGAAAATCAAAATCACCCTGTTGATTGGTGATTGTGCCAATGGTTTTACCCTTGATCCATACAGATGCATATGGGAGTGGTTCTTTTGTTTCGGCATCATATACTTTTCCGGACAAAGTAATATCCTGTGCAAACAACAGATTTGCATTAAAAAATAATGACA
>CAZHQP010000141.1:0-7413 GCA_964534735.1 uncultured Roseivirgaceae bacterium | reverse complement strand
GCCGGTGATCTTATATGATCCGTTGCGCATGAACGCAATCACCTGGTCGTCTCCATCAAATTTGCCAATATAGACCCCGCGCTTGTCCTTGTTCAGGCGACCAGAATCCTGGTCGTACCAGAGGTTCAGTTTGCTGAGGGTCGATGTACCTGCTTTCAGGAAATCCACCTTGCGGATCGGGTATTTGGTAAGCGTATTTCCACGTGCACCGCGGCCTTTCACTTCAAGCTCGGAGAAATCAAACTCAAATACCTTTTTACGGGCTGTGCTCGATTGCGACAGCTTCACTTCCACTACTTCAGCTTCTCCGTTTGGATTACCGGTTACGTGATGGATCTTTGAGTTCGGATTACCTTGCGTTAAATGATATTCCTTATCGCGCGTTACGCCCGGCATGGTAAACCGTTTAACAAAGCCTTTACCGCTTTTGCCATCGGAATAGATCAGGTTATACACCATCCGGTCGTCACCTTTCTTCCAGATACCCACATATAAGATATCCTTGCCCATGAATACTTTTTCCTGGATGCGCGAAACCTTTGCCGTTCCATCCTTGCAGATCGCGATCACATCATCCAGCTCCGAGCAATCACAGATGTATTCATCACGTTTCAGGCCATAGCCCACAAAGCCATCCGCGCGATTCACGTACAGCTTCTGGTTGTTGGCAATAACTTCCGTTGCCGCAACTGACTGGAAGCTCTTAATTTCTGTCTTCCGCTCCCGGCCCTTACCAAACTTATCGAGCAATCCCTGGAAGTACATGATAGCGTAATCTGTCAGATGCTTCAGATGATGAAGCGTTTCTTTCAGTTCCTTTTCGAGGTCACGCATCAGCTCATCAGCCTTGAAGGCATCGTAGCGGGAGATGCGCTTGATGCGGATCTCCGTGAGGCGGATGATATCATCTCGGGTGATCTCGCGGTAGAACTTCTTCTTATGCGGCTTCAATCCCTTATCGATGCGGGTGATTACTTCTTCCCAGCTTTCAGCCTCCTCAATGTCGCGGTAAATGCGGTTTTCAATGAAGATTTTCTCAAGCGATGAGAAGAGAATCTTCTCCATTAGTTCAGCCTTTTTGATCTCAAGCTCCTGCTTGAGCAACTGAACCGTCTGGGCTGTATTATACTTTAATATCTCTCCAACCGGCAGGAATTTCGGCTTATCCTCAACGATTACACATGAGTTGGGTGAAATGCTGATCTCGCAATCGGTAAAGGCGTAAAGTGCGTCCAGCGCGATCTCAGGCGATTGCCCGGGCTGCAGGTGGATCTGGATCTCAACATCCTTGGCTGTATTGTCAATTACCTGCTTCACCTTGATCTGGCCTTTCTCACTGGCTTTCACAATCGACTCCATCAAAGAAGTAGTTGTCGTGGAGAAGGGTATCTCCCTGATTGTGAGCATTTTTTTATCGGTGATATCAACCTTCGCACGCACCTTAATCTTGCCTCCGCGGAGCCCCTGGTTGTACTCCGAAAAGTCTGCGATTCCGCCCGTAAAGAAGTCGGGGTAGATTTTCGGGTTCTTGCCTTTCAGAATATCAATAGATGCCTTGATCAGCTCGTTAAAGTTGTGCGGTAATATTTTGGTTGAAAGTCCAACCGCGATACCCTCCACACCCTGCGCCAGCAGCAATGGGAACTTAACCGGAAGTGTTACCGGCTCTTTCTTTCGGCCGTCATATGACAATTGCCATTCAGTTGTCTGTGCGTTGTAGGCTACTGCCAGCGCGAACTTCGAAAGTCTTGCCTCAATATAGCGCGGTGCAGCAGCACCATCGCCTGTGCGCACATCGCCCCAGTTACCCTGAGTTTCAATCAGAATGTCCTTCTGCCCGATGTTCACGATTGCATCGCCAATAGATGCATCTCCGTGCGGGTGGTACTGCATGGTGCTTCCGATTACGTTTGCCACTTTATTGAAGCGGCCATCGTCCATTTCTTTCAGTGCATGCATGATCCTGCGCTGTACGGGCTTGAACCCGTCTTCAATGCGCGGAACGGCACGTTCCAGGATTACATAGGATGCGTAATCCAGGAACCAGTTCTGATACATACCGTCAACGTCAATGGAGTGCACAACTGCATCGCCTTCGGCTTTCTTTGCCTTCTTTAACACTTCCGGCTTACTGACTTTCTTTTTGCTCATTTTTTTATTCTTTTCAACAAGGTCTGTGTCTTCACAGACTTCATTTTTTATTACCTCAATTCGGTTTGTGAGGACACCATCATTTTATTTTCTTCCATGGTTTTCTGTTTTCACAAACCATCATAATTTTATTTTCGGTTCGTGAGGACACGAACCGAGGAAATTAAATTGCCTCTTCCTCAACAACTTCTTCCTTAACCTCTTTCGCTTCAACCTTATCAAGCTCAATCCTGAGGTTGTCGATAATAAAGTCCTGGCGATCAGGTGAGTTCTTGCCCATATAGAATTCGAGCAGCTTGGCGATGTGGCCTTCCTTGCCTAATAATACGGGCTGCAGACGGATATCTTCTCCGATAAAACCACCAAACTCGTCCGGAGAGATCTCACCCAAACCTTTAAAGCGGGTGATTTCAGGTTTGCTGCCAAGTTTGGCAATCGCAGCCTGACGCTCTTCATCGCTGTAGCAATAGATCGTTTCTTTCTTGTTGCGAACACGGAACAACGGAGTTTCCAGAATGAACACGTGATTGGCTTTTACCAATTCCGGGAAAAACTGCAGGAAGAATGTCATTAACAGCAACCGGATGTGCATCCCGTCCACATCGGCATCGGTGGCAATAATCACTTTGTTGTAGCGCAGTGATTCGATGCCGTCTTCAATGTTCAGGGCATGCTGCAGCAGGTTGAATTCCTCATTTTCATATACTACCTTTTTAGTGAGGGAGAAACAGTTCAGGGGCTTACCACGCAAACTGAATACAGCCTGGGTTTCTACATCGCGGGATTTAGTAATCGATCCGGAAGCTGAGTCACCTTCCGTAATGAAGATCATTGACTCTGCTCCTTTCTCGCCTTTTGCATCATCAAAATGGTAGCGGCAATCGCGAAGCTTCTTGTTATGCAAGTTGGCCTTCTTGGCCCGGTCGTTCGCCAGCTTTTTAATTCCGGCAATGTCTTTACGTTCGCGCTCCGATTGCAAAATCCGTTTCTGAAGCGCATCTGCCGAGGATGGGTTCTTATGCAAATAGATTTCAATCTCTTTTGCAACAAAGTCGCCCACGTAGCTTCTTACCGAAACACCTTCCGGAGCCATTAAGGTAGAGCCCAGTTTGGTTTTAGTTTGTGATTCGAAAACCGGTTCCTGGATCCGGACGGCAATTGCCGCAATAATACTGGCGCGGATATCGGATGCTTCGTAGTCTTTCTTATAGAAATCGCGAACTCCTTTTACAATTCCTTCACGGAAAGCAGCCAGGTGCGTTCCACCCTGCGTTGTATTCTGACCGTTTACAAATGAATAGTATTCTTCACCGTACTGGGTGCCGTGTGACAGGGCAACTTCAATGTCCTCTCCTTTAAAATGGATGATCGGGTAGCGAAGATCTTCTGCATCACTTTTCTGCTTCAGCAGGTCAAGAAGCCCGTCTTTGGAATAAAATTTTTCGCCATTATAATTGATGGTGAGACCGGCATTCAGGAACGCATAGTTCCACATCAGGTCGTCCAGGTATTCCGGAATGAAGTGATAGTTCTTGAACATCGAATCGTCCGGCTCGAATTCAACTAACGTCCCGTTACGCTCACTGCTTTTCGTTTGCTTTGGGTCGTTGGTCAGCTTGCCTTTTTTAAATTCAGCAAGCTTGCTTTGTCCTTCACGGAAGGCCTGAACTTTAAAATAGTTTGATAGCGCGTTTACGGCTTTCGTACCGACCCCGTTCAACCCCACCGATTTCTGGAACGCACCCGAATCATATTTCGCACCGGTGTTGATCTTCGACACAACATCCACCACCTTACCCAATGGAATACCGCGGCCATAGTCGCGGACCATAACTTTCTGATCGGTGATCTTGATGTCGATGGTCTTTCCGTAGCCCATCATGTGCTCATCGATACAGTTATCGACAACCTCCTTCACCAGCACATAAATACCATCGTCTTTTGAGGAGCCATCGCCCAGCTTTCCGATATACATCCCGGGCCGGAGGCGGATATGTTCCCGCCAGTCGAGGGATTTAATACTGGACTCGTCATACTGATTGGAAGCCGGAGCCTTCTCTGCTTTCGCCATACGTTACTAAGTATTGTAAGAATTAAAAAAGTCTAAAAAATCAGGTTGCACTACAGGTTAAAAAATGTTTGTAGGTAAGATCCGGATAGTCATATTGGCCGTCCGGATCCTGGAAAAATTCAATTCGGTTCTAATAAACTATTTTTTAAAGTCACTTCAAGGAATTGGCTCATTTCTTTGATTACAAAAATATCTCAGGTGAATGCAGTTAAATCACTGACTAACAGCGAATAATTAACATAGCTTTAGATTGCTTATTTAGCAAAAACCCTTCGCCCTATTGAGATAACCGGCCATGCGATTGCCCAAAGTGCAACCAGGATCACGCTTCCGTAAATGATCGGCCCGATGCGGGTGTAATCGAAATGTTCCGCGCTATTATAGAGGCCGATAAAGCTGAATCCCACCACAAAAAAGATGTTAAGTGTGATTACCAGCCCGTGCAGCCACGCCCGAAAGCCCTCATCAGGCGTGATGGATTTGGAAAAGAGGTAAACCAGCAGGTTGAGAATGCCAATAAAAGCCAGTGCTGCATAGAACAACACTTCCTTGTCCATGACATACGCAGTAGCCCCATTCTCTTCTGCAACGCTTACCTGCTCGGGCAACCCGGCATACACATAAAACAAGTTGGCCAAAACTCCCAAAAGGGAAAGAAACCATACAGCCTTGAAAACTTTTAAGATCATATACTAACTTTGACGGCAATACGGTGCAAATAAACAACATTCAGTGAACTTAAACCCGATTGTTCTCTCCATTCCGATATTTTTCATCCTGATGGGTGTTGAGCTGGTGATCGAACGGTTATCGCATCAAAAACTCTATCGCCTGAACGACACGGTTGCCAATTTAAGTTGCGGCATCACATCGCAGCTATCCGGTTTGTTTATGCGTGTGCTGGCAATCGGGGTTTATGAAATCCTGTATACGAACTTTCATTTTTTTACACTTGAGAAAACCTGGCTTTACTGGCTGGGATTGTTCCTGCTGGCCGACCTGGCATATTACTGGGCGCACCGCATGAGCCATGAGATTAATCTGTTCTGGGGCGGACATGTAGTGCACCATCAAAGCGAAGAGTACAATCTCTCCGTAGCACTGCGACAAAGTTCTTTCCAGGTTGTGTGGACGTTTGCCTTCAGCCTGCCACTCGCATTCCTGGGCTTTGAAACGCTTGACTTCGCCTTAATGTCGGCATTTATCACACTTTACCAGTTTTGGATCCATACGGAACTGATCAATAAAATGGGCTGGTTTGAATTGATCTTTAATACACCCTCCCACCATCGCGTGCATCATGGCCGGAATCCGAAATACATTGATAAGAACCATGCCGGTACATTGATCATCTGGGACAGGATGTTTGGCACTTTCCAGCAAGAAGAAGAACGACCAACCTATGGCATTACGAAACCCATTAACAGCTGGAATGCGATCTGGGCGAACTTCAGCCACTATGCCGATATGGGTAAAGACCTGAAGCGGATACACAGCATTACCGATAAGATCAAATACCTTTTTAAAAAACCGGGCTGGCTGCCGGATTATTTAGGCGGATACCAGGCTGCACCGGAAGTTGATAAAACGACTTACAGGAAGTATGATCAGCCTGCAGGCTTGTCATTAAACCTGTACGTGCTGTTTCAATATGTGTTATGCATTACCGGCACGGCATTGTTCCTTTTTAATACAACAAAGTTTACGTTACCCGAAAAAGCTTTTATCGCGGTGCTGATTTCGATTGTGGTGGTGAACTGCGGAGTGCTGTTTGAGAACAAGAGTTGGGTGAAGGTCTCGGAGTGGCTACGGATAGTGCTCTACCCTGTGCTGCTGGCTGTAATTGTTTATCTGAACGGATTATCATTCTGGTTATACATGCTTGCGGGAGTTTATTTTATCATTTCAGCGCTTTGGTTTGCATTCATTATTAAACAACAGCAGCATGTTCAGGTGGGTTAGTGCAATTTTCTTATTAATGTTTCTAGCAGGCTGCGGAAAAGAGCTGCCCAAACTCGATAACCTCGATCTTGACCAATGGGAAAAGGATAAGAACGCCTGCGGCTCTTACCGGAAGGATAATCTTGAAACGTTTGTTTCCCAAAAGGAAAAGCTGCTTGCCCTAAGTGAGATGCAGATCGTTAAACTGATCGGCCGCCCCGACCGCAATGAGCTTTACAAGCGTAACCAAAAGTTCTTTTATTACTACCTGAAGCCTGCACCGGAGTGCGCAACCTATAATGTGGATGATAATGCGCGATTAGCGATCCGCTTCAATGCGATGGGACTCGCGAAGGAGATTATGGTGGAGTGATCAGACTGAGTTCATTTTTTACCACCCAAAGAGTGGATGTCGTTGTGTCGGCATTATTGAGATACCTTGTTAAGGTACCTAAATCCGAATCTGATTTAGATGTTCTTCTGATCACAGCATATTCATAATACGGCTTATCCCATTGTCCTAACTCCACATTCTGAAAATAGATTGTATCGTTTTTTAACTGATATTTCCCTTCAACCCGCCATATTCCAAAACAAATATCTTCGTCAATAAACCGATTATTCTCTTTAAGCTTGAAATAGGTCACACAGTTTGCAGATCCTTCGCGCTGAGCAATAAAAATGTCTTTTCCTTCTAATTCATTTATTAAGTAGGCAAAAGGTTGAAAAAAGGCCAGCAACAAAATAATGGTCAATACCCCGGTTGCAAGGTTTCTTCCCCTATCCTTAAATCTCTCTTTGATTCCTAGTGCTAAAAGCCATAGTAAGCAAATTCCAAGTGATAGGAAACTCAGTACTGACATGACAGTTATTATTATAATCCAAAACCCGACCATGTGTTCCCATAAGGTAATGGTATAGATAAATACAAGGAAAATTGTGGCAGGAACTATAAGCAGCTTATGTCTCATATTGTGCAAGGGTTGAAAACAAAAAAGGATAGCCCAGTGAGCTATCCTTTCTTTTAAGATTCGGTTAAATCTTACTCTTTATTCTTAAGATCCTGAACCTCAGCACGGATGATTTGTGCTAAGTTTTTCAGTTCCTGCATGCCTTTTCTCAGACGTGTTCCTGCAGCGCTGTTAGCCTTAGTATAGAACTTGTCAGCATCGCCTTCCAGTGAAGAGATGAGATTTTTGAGGTCTTGAAATTTTTGCATTTTCCTAAAAGTTTAAAATTGTTAATTGTTT
>CAZHQP010000140.1:0-7456 GCA_964534735.1 uncultured Roseivirgaceae bacterium | reverse complement strand
GGCATCTGATTAAAACGAAGATTGGCTATGGATACTATCTCGACCGCTAAGCTGTGAATATCCGCCAAAAGATTTTACTCTCCTTCTCTTCCGTAACTATCCTGTTACTGGCAGCATCATTCATTATCATTTATACATCCTTTGCAGAATACCGGGAAGAAGAATTTCAGCAACGCTTAAAAGAGAAAATGACTTCCACACTCAATTTTCTTGAAGAAATACAAGTGCTGAACAACAGTATTTTACATGCGCTTGATCGCGTAACGCTGAACGAAGCGTACGAGGAAAAGATTCTGCTGTTTGATAAGAATAAAAAACTTATTTATTCCAGCATAGACGATTTGAAGATTACGTTTGCGGATAACCTGTTAAAAGATCTGAACAGGGAAAACAACTGGATTGAATCAAAAAATGGCGATTACGATATTGTTGCTGTCCATTTGAATTTTCAGAACGATGAATTTTACGGCATCAGCATGGCATACGACAATTTTGGATATGCCAAGCTTGAGTACTTACGATATGTATTAATCCTGATCTTCTTTGCTATTACCATAACAATTGTTGTTGTGATATTTTACATTTCGCAACAGATATCCCGGCCTATCAATGTTATGGCTGCACAGATTGAAAAGCTGAAATTTGACTCCGGGTCGCAACACATTGATATACCCGATACGCGCGATGAAATTCACGTGCTGGCATTGAAATTTAATGAACTCATGAAACGTTTGAACGAATCATTTGCGTTTCAGAAACATGCCGTAAACCATATTTCCCACGAGCTTAAAACTCCCATAGCCGTCCTGGTTTCAAATTTCGAAAAGATTGAATCCGAAACCGATCTGCAAAAAGTAAGGGAGTTCCTGAAACAGCAGAAAGAAGACACCAGAAATCTCGCAGATATTATTAATGCTTTGCTGGAGATCGCCAAAGCTGAATCAGGTTTAAACATCAACACTGAAGCCGTACGGATCGATGACCTGATCTTTGACAGCATTGAAAAGCTTCAGTCCCTTCAACCGGATTTCCGGTTCCAGGTAGACCTGTCTGATAAAATTGAAAATGCCGAACACCTGACATTGCAGGGCAATCGAAGATTACTCAGTGCTGTGTTCAATAACCTGCTGATTAATTCCATGCAGTATAGCTCGACCAAACAAGCTCAAATTAATGTTACGGCAAATGTTTTTGAAGTTAAAATTGACATCAGCAATACGGGCAAAATTGTCTCTGAGCAGGAGCAACAGTTTATGTTCCAGCATTTCTTCAGAGGTGAGAATAGTCGCGGAACGCGCGGCTTCGGATTAGGCCTTGTGCTCATCAACAAAATTATTGGATTGCATAAGGGCTCTATTCACTATCGAACCCAAGATAATTCTATCAATATTTTCAGCATTTCATTTCCATTGAGCTGATCCTTCATCGGTTCAGCACTCTTGTTCATCGGGTTTAAGCTAATCTTTATCAGTCTTAAGGCTTTTTTAAGGCGTTTCCAATCACCTTTGCGCTCCACTTGCCGTAAAAGCACAAAGAATGAAAACGTGCCTGAAAATTTTAACTCCCTTATTGTTGCTATTTCCACTGCTGTCGTTTGCAACAGCTGATACACTTCGAATCAGTATCCCGCAAGCAGATAGTATTTTCTTAAAGAACAACTATTCTTTATTAGCTGCAGCTATGGGCGTTAAAGCTCAGGAAGCTCAAATCATTCAGGCGAAAATTTATCCGAATCCAATCGTAACAGCTGATATAAATGCATACGATCCCGATAACGATAAATTTTTTCATACCGGACAAACCGGTCAAAAATATTTTCAGATCGAACAGTTAATTCTGCTGGGCGGAAAAAGAAAGAATGAAATTGAGCTGGCGCGGACAAATGCATCAATTGCCTCTCTTGAATTACAGGATCTTGTTCGCCAGTTGAAGTATGAGCTCCACAGCAGCCTGTACGCATTAACACAGCAATCTTTTCTGATCAAAAAATACAATATCCAATTGTCTTTGCTGGATGCGATGCTCACAACTTATAAAAACCAGGTTGATAAAGGCAATATTCCACTGAAAGACTTTGTTCGTTTAAAAGGTGTTTACCTGAATCTGAATAATGACCGCGGAGAGCTTTTGAAAAGTTATCTGGAAGAAATGGCCAGGGTACAGACCATTCTAAACACCAGCAGTGTGGTCATTCCGGTAATCACAGACCGCGAACTTGAACAAATCATCAAAAGCTACACCACGGAAGAGCTTCAGGATACAGCGTTGGAGAATCGGGCTGATTATCTCATCTCACTTGAAAACATTACTGCGGCTGAGCAATACTATAGGCTTCAAAAAAGTATGGCTGTACCGGACGTAAATGTTTTTGCAAGCTATGATCAGCGCAGCGGAGCGTTTGTAAACCAGGTTAACACAGGATTGTCAATTCCATTACCGTTATGGAACCGCAATAAAGGGAATATCAAAACAGCAAAATACCAGATCAGTCAGCGCGGGTATTCAAACGAGAATTTAAAAACTGAGATTCTTGCATCCATTCAAAATCAGTTTTCACTTTATACGCATACCGTTGGGGAGTTTACAAAAGCACAGGAACTCTTTAATATAGATTTTGAAGAAACCTTCAAAGGCATGAATACAAACTTTCTGAAAAATAATGTAAGTGTTCTTGAGTTTACCGACTTCTTTGAATCCTACAATAATTCACTGGCCGAAATAGCCCGGATTAAAATCCAGCTCGCAGTTTCAGCCGAGCAATTGAATCTCACCATTGGCAAAGACATGTTTTAAGTTTATGAAATACAAAATTTTAATTCCATTCGTGGCCGGCACTCTAATGGTATTGACTGCGTGTGATAAACAATCACCGGAAGCTGTAGCGGAAGTATTTAGCCTGAGTGATACGATGATGACACGGTGCGAATTCTATCAGGCAAAGCTTCAGGAAGTAAACAACAATATTCGTTTGTTTGGCAAAATCACGGTTGACAATAATAAAGCTGCACAGGTTTACCCGGTTGTGAGCGGAAATGTACTAACCATTGATGCTGAACTGGGCGATTACGTAAAGCAAGGCCAAAAGCTGGCAACAATCCGAAGCAGTGAAGTAGCAGAATTCCAGCGGCAGAAGCTGGACGCACAAAGCGAAGTAGCAATGGCCGAAAAGAATTTACAGGTTGCAAAGGACCTTTTTGAAGGAAAATTAAACTCCGAAAAAGATGTTAATGCTGCAGAAAAAGAACTTGTAAAAGCAAAAGCTGAGCTTTCACGCATTAACGAAGTTTACGCGATCTATAAGCTGAAAGATGGCACGGTATACACCATCATGGCACCGATCAGTGGATTTATTCTTTCTAAAAATATTTATCCAAACGAACAACTACGAGTTGACATTTCTGATCCGTTATTCTCCATCTCGCAAATCAATGAAGTTTGGGCACTCGCGAACGTAAGCGAAAGTGACGTTTCCAAGATTCAATTAGGTTACAATGCAGAAGTAAGAACACTTGGCTTCCCGGATAAAATTTACAAAGGCAAGATCGATAAGATATTCAATACCATTGATCCGGAAACAAAGGCCATGAAAGTGCGCGTAAAAATCCCGAACGATAATTTTCAATTAAAACCAGAGATGATGGCAACGGTGAATGTGTTGTTCAGCGAGGGTCAAAAGTTGGTTGCCGTGCCATCATCCTCTGTAATTTTTGATAAGAGTAAGTCCTGGGTAATGGTTTTCCGAAGCCGAAGCGACATTGAGACGCGCAGCGTGGAAGTTTACCGTCAGCTAGATAGCACCTCCTACATCAGCAGCGGACTGAAAGAAGGAGAAAAGGTGATTTCCAGGAACGGCTTGTTTGTGTACGATGCCTTAAATGACTAACACATGGGAAAGTTCATTAAAAGCATCATTGCGTTCTCGTTAAAGAATAAATTCTTTACATTTTTTTGGGTTGGATTGCTCGTAATTGGCGGAATCGTCAGCTACGTTAAGATTCCGATTGAAGCCTTCCCGGATGTTACCAACACACAGATCATTATTGTAACGGAATGGAATGGGCGGAGTGCGGAAGAAGTTGAACGCTTCGTAACCACACCGATTGAAATTGCCATGAACAGTGTGCAGCGCAAAACCAACGTGCGCAGCATAACCATGTTCGGTCTATCGGTAATCAAAGTAATTTTTGAAGACGATGTCGAAGATTTCTTTGCACGGCAACAGGTCAACAACCAATTGCGCACGGTCCAGCTTCCCGATGAGGTTGAGCCTGAAGTTCAGCCGCCTTATGGCCCGACAGGTGAAATTTTCAGATATACATTAAAAAGCGATACGCGCGATTCACGCGACTTGCTAACGATACAAAACTGGACGATCGACAGGCAGCTACGGGCCGTTCCGGGGGTTGCGGACGTGGTTGCCTTCGGTGGCCAGGAAAAAACATACGAGATCAGCATCAACCCGGTTCAATTACAGAAGTATAATTTGACTCCGCTTGAATTGTATGAAGCCATCTCAAAATCCAATCTTAATGTTGGTGGCGATGTGATTGAAAAGAACGGTCAGGCGTATGTTGTTCGCGGTATCGGACTACTTTCATCCGTAGAAGAAATTGAAAATACCATTGTTGACATCTATAATGGAAATCCCCTGTTGGTAAAACGTGTAGCCACCGTTCACGAAAGCAGCTTGCCGCGTGTTGGACAGGTGGGATTAGATCATAATGATGATGTGGTGGAAGGGATTGTCGTGATGCGTAAGAATGAAAATCCAAGTGAAGTATTGGGTAGAGTGAAAGCAAAAATTGAAGAACTCAATACAACTGTGCTTCCGAAAGATGTAAAGATGGTAACTTTTTACGATCGTGATAACCTGATGGCATATTGTACCAAAACAGTTACGCACAACTTGCTGGAAGGAATTGTACTTGTAACCGTTATCGTACTAGTTTTTATGGCCGACTGGCGGACAACCGTTGTTGTAGCCGTTATTATTCCGTTATCGCTCCTCTTTGCTTTTCTCTGCTTAAAGTTACGCGGAATGAGTGCCAATCTTTTATCACTGGGCGCGGTTGACTTCGGGATTATAATTGACGGAGCTGTTGTAATGGTCGAAGGATTATTTGTAGCACTTGATCATGAAGCGCAGAAACGCGGCATGGAAAAGTTTAATAAGATTTCAAAACTGGGATTGATTAAGCACACCGGATCTGAGATGGGAAAAGCTATTTTCTTCTCCAAATTAATTATCATCTCTGCGTTGCTCCCAATTTTTGCGTTTCAAAAAGTAGAAGGCAAGATGTTCTCTCCTCTTGCTTTTACACTCGGCTTCGCCTTGCTGGGCGCATTGATTTTTACGCTTACGCTTGTTCCCGTACTCAGCTCCATTCTTCTCCGTAAAAACGTACGCGAAAAACATAATTTCTTTATTGATTTTATCAATCGCAGTGTTGAAAGAGCTTTCCGCTGGACGTTTGCGCGCAAAACGATAACACTTGCAGCCTCTGTAGTTATCTTTGGCGCAACAATCTTTTCAACACAATGGCTAGGCTCTGAATTTTTGCCACAGCTTAACGAAGGTGCGCTTTGGGTCGAAGCAAAATTACCAATGAGTACTTCGCTCAGCAAAACGGTTGAGACGGTAAGCACACTCCGTACCGAATTAATGTCGTTCCCGGAAGTAAACGGAGTCCTTTCACAAACCGGCCGAAGCAATGATGGGACTGATCCGAGCGGATTTTACTACGTCCAGATGCAAGTGAACCTCAAACCAAAAGATCAATGGACACGCAAGATTACCATGGATGGCTTGATTGAGCAGATGGACAAAAAGCTTAAGAACTATCAAGGGATTAACTATAACTATTCACAACCGATTATTGATAACGTTGCAGAAGCTGTGGCCGGGATGAATGCATCCAATGCGGTTAAAATTTATGGAGACGATTTGAATCAACTCGATCAATACGCTAACCTCGTACTTGATCAGATAAAAGATGTACCGGGGATTAAAGATGTTGGGATTCTCAGAAACATCGGCCAGCCCGAAATGAGCATTATTCTGGATGAGGAGCGCATGGCGATGTACGGCATAACAAAAGCCGATGCACTTGCCGTGATTGAAATGGCTATCGGTGGAAAAACAGCAACCATCAAATACGAAGGTGAACGCAAGTTCGACATCCGCATCCGGTATGAAAAAGAATATCGGGCCAATGAAGACGATATTATGATGCTGATGATTCCTAATATCAAGGACGAAAAAATTCCGTTAAAAGAAATCGCACACATTAAAGAAGTTACCGGTCCGGCATTCATTTACCGGGATAACACCAAACGCTTCATAGGGATAAAGTTCTCCGTTCGCGAACGTGATTTGGGAAGCACAATTGCTGAAGCCCAGAAGAAAGTAACGGATCATGTAAAGCTCCCACAAGGATACACAATGAGCTGGACCGGAGAATTTGAAAACCAGGTTCGCGCCACGCACACACTGGGCCAGGTTGTACCCATCAGCTTGACATTAATTTTTATTCTGCTGTTCGTAATGTTTGGCAACGCGAAAGATGCCGGCTATGTGCTTATTAATGTTCCGTTTGCATTAATTGGGGGAATTATAGCGCTTCACCTGACGGGAATAAACTTTGGTATCTCAGCCGGAGTTGGATTCATTGCCCTCTTCGGGATTTGCGTGCAGAACGGTGTGATCCTGATCTCAGAGTTTCATAAGCAAGCCAAGGTCTCACTAAGCCTCACCGATGCAATTATAACAGCCGTTAAGATAAGAACCCGGCCCGTGGTAATGACTGCGCTCATGGCCGCTATCGGGCTTTTACCTGCGGCATTAAGCACCGGTATTGGATCTGAAAGTCAAAAACCGTTAGCCATTGTAATTATAGGGGGACTGGTAACCGCAACGATTTTCACGCTATTGGTTTTTCCGATTATTTATTACAAGGCATTACATGCAAGAGAGCGGAAACAAGCCCGGTAATTAATTTAACTCCGGATTGTACAGCAGCTTGTTATTAGCAAAATCGTAGAGCGTCATTCTGCGCAGGTCATAGTAGGCTGTCCAGAATGCACGTAAGGCGCTCACGTAATTTCGCTTGGCCGTATCCTTTTCAGTGAGGGCGATATTCAGGTTTGTAATATCAATCTTACCAATGAGGTATCGGTTTTGCGAAACAATATATCGTTCCTGTGCAATTTCGTCCGATTTTTTGGTGATCTCAATCTGGCTGATTAATACTTCAAACTGGCTTACCTGTGTGATGATCTGCTGTTCAAAGTTTACTTCATCCTGCGCAATTACATAGTCGTTAAGTCTTTTATTTGCCTGAGCAGTTTTGATCATCGCCTTATTACGTCCCCAGCCAACAATGGGAACATCAAGCTGAAGGTTAACTGATTGTTGAGGAGTATGATCCGAATAGAGCTGATCATAATCAAACGCCTT
>CAZHQP010000139.1:0-7463 GCA_964534735.1 uncultured Roseivirgaceae bacterium | reverse complement strand
GAAACCCGGTATGATGTTGCAGAAGTGGATGGAACGGATAACGTGTTTAATGATTACAGTACCTTCGTACTGCGACAGGATACTATGGGATTTGTATCAACGTATTCAAATGACACAATCTTGCTCGATAATCCTTCAACCATTGTCGACTTTGTTAAGTCTACAATAGAACGTGTTGAAACAAGTGCAACAGGAAGAGGATACACCCGGGTAGAAGAAGATGAAAATCCCGACTTCGCCATAAAGATGGTAGTGCTGGAGAACTTCAGCTTTTTTCAATCCGTTACTTACCCGGGCTATTATTCTGGCTACTATGGATATTATGGAGGTTATTATGGTCCGGTAGTCAATACGTACACCTCCAACTTTGTAACGCTGGTTATTGAAGTGGTGGATGTAAAAAACTATGCGGCTAACGGAAATAAATATAAAGTTATCTGGTCAGCATATATTGGCGATCTGCTTTCTTCGGTAGACAGAAAAACAAAACTGCTTGAAGCGGTTGACCAGGCATTCGTACAATCTCCGTACTTTTCAAAAGATTAAATTATGACCCGAATACTCGCAATATTTTTTTTCCTGACACTTTCTGTTTGTGCAAAAGCACAGGAATATGATCACGCCTTCCATATCGGCTGGAACACACTTGTTCCTTTTTCGGACAAAGACTTCACGAGCAAGACCAGCTCGGCAGGTGTTCGAATCGGCTACAGCAAATTTATAGATGAACGTTTTGGGTTTGGTTTTGAGGCCGGCTACTCTACACTCGATGATTATGTTCCACCTGCAACCTATCAGTTTGAAGGTGGCGGAGGTGCCATAACAACGGATATGTACAATTACCTGTATTATTTTACCATCATGGCCAACGGGCAGTACTATTTCTCACAGGGTAAACATTTTATTCCCTATACTTCATTGGGGATGGGTGTTGCACTGAGTGAGTATAAAATATTCTATAACGTATACCAGGATAGCGACCATAACACGGGTTTTGTAATCCGCCCTGAAATCGGTACTCTTTTTAAAGTAAAAGAGTACTCAAGCTTTGGGTTAAAAGCTGCAGTCGGATTGGATTACGCCACCAACAAGAGTGATTACTTTGAAACGAAAAACCTGGCCGGATTAAATTTTCAGATCGGTATTGTATTACTGAACAACTAACCGGTTACAAAATGGTACCCTACACCTTTAATGGTGATAATTTCAATAGCCGGATCCTCTTTTAAATAATCCCGGAGTTTGGTAATGTATACATCCAGGTTGCGGGAGTTAAAAAACGAATCGTCTCCCCAAAGTTTTATCAGAATATCTTTACGCTGTACCGTTGCGTTTCTGTTCTCTGTCAAAATCTGAAGCAGGCTCGCTTCGCGATGTGAAAGCTTTTTGATGCTGTCATTCTTTTTCAGTTCGTAGCGAAGCGGATTAAACTCGTACTTTCCAAGAATAATATTTTCGGGAAGCGCTTTCGCTGATTTTTGTGAAAGATTAAGCAAATTCGTTATGCGAACAATCAGCTCCTCCATGCTGAATGGCTTTCGCAGGTAATCGTTTCCACCGACTTCAAATCCTTTCAATAAATCTTCTGTTAGTGTTTTTGCGGTGACAAAAATTATTGGAACATTAGGATTAACCTGCCGGATATCTTTGGCAATTGAATAACCATCCTTTGAAGGAAGCATAACGTCCAGCACACAAATGTCGGGCCTGTGGCGTTCAAATACATTTTGTGCCTGGTGGCCATCAGTAACCATGGTTACTTCGAAGTCGCGGCTTTCAAGACTTTCCTTTACGATTCTTCCCAGGAAGGGCTCGTCTTCAACATACAGAATTTTGATTTTGCTCATGCGGAGTACTTCGGCCAGTGAATGATAAAGGTACTGCCTTTCCCGGATTCACTCCGTACGTCAATCGAGCCATCATGAGCTTTAACAACGCCTGCTACATAGCTGAGGCCAAGGCCATAGCCTTTTATGTTATGAATATCACCGGTCGGTACACGAAAGAATTTCTCAAATATTTTCTTGCGGTACTCGTCCGCAATGCCCAGCCCTGCATCTTTAACGGAAAGAATGATTTCAGCAGCTGTTTCCTGCAGTGTAATGTCAATCACAGGTTGACCGGGACTGTACTTCAATGCATTATCCAGCAGGTTATAGATCACATTGGTGATGTGTGTATTTTCGCCTGCAACTAAAAAGTTTTCACCTTCTGAATTGAAGTTGATCTGTGCATTGCGTTTTTCAAAAAGCAACCGCATGGAATCCAGGATTTGTGCTGTAACAGCATTAAGATCAACGGATTCTTTTTTAATGGTGACTCCGTTATTTTCAAATACAGATGCTTTCAGAATCTTGTCAGTCATCAGTGTGAGCCGGTTAAGTTCATTTTGCGCAATGTCGAGGTACTCTTTCGTAAGAGCGGGATTATTAAGCGCATGGAAATTTTTCAAAGCCTCGAGCGCAACACTTACTGTAGCAACCGGAGTTTTTAGTTCGTGTGTAACATTGCTGATGAAGTCATTCTTTAGCGTCATTAAGCGCTGCTGTGCGCGCAAATTGCGATATAAGATTATAAAGGCAACAATGGTAATTAGCGTGAGCAGTAATGAAAACAGGATCTGAGGTGCAATTTGTTTGAGGATAACCGTCCTGATGGGGAAGATGGAAGCATGGTAGCGCATCATGGGATTAAATCGAACACCTTCCAGCTGAACTGTGTCGCTATAAATATGATTATCACCATCATTCGGTTCGTTAGTATCCGGCCGACCCCTCAGAACATGGAATTTTTCAGGGGGTATGGATTGATGCATTACAGTAAAGCTTACGGGGATATTTCCTTTTTTTAGCGCTTTCGTGAGATAGAGTTTTAATGTATCAAGGCTTACCGTGTCAGGCGAGAGTCGGATAAAAAAACTCTTTTGTCCATCTTCAGTAATATTTTGTCTGATCTGGCGGGTCATGGGCCGAATGGCTTCCAGTATGGAATCCCTGTTACCGGATGGATTGGTAACGAATATTTGAACAGATGATGACTTTGCAATAACAGCGGCACTGTCGATTGGTCTTCCCTGTATAATATTTATGGATTTGATGTCGCGGTTATTGATTTTATTTAATGTATCGGCTCCCACCGCATGAATATTGCCCTGATACAAAGAATCACGAATGGAGTATAATGTATTGCGAAAAATGAAATTTGATTCCCTTCGCAATCCGAAAAAAGCCCGCTCGTATGAATTCCTGAGCCAAAAAAGCTGTAGCACCAGCAACAACGCAATGCTGCTGATCATCAGTATTAACGCAAGAAGGTTCTTCGATTTTTTCATCATACAAAAGTAACGTAGCAAGCCTCACGTTAAAGCAACATTTAACCTTATTTAACATTCCTTTCAGAACCATTAACCGTGCGGTGGCATCCCTTACTGTAGATTTGTTCGGGATTTTTTAACAATGAAACTATCCAAAACCATGAAGAGACTTATTTTAATGCTGGGTGTGCTGGTTTGCGTACTGGCTTCCCGGTTTGTATTTGCACAACAACAGGGTGTTATCACTTACGAAAACAGGGTCAATCTCCATCGCAACATTCCCGCTGATCGTCAGGAACTGAAAGCAATGAGACCGGAATTCAGGATAACAAAAATGCAACTCACATTTAATGGTGAGGAATCAGTTTATAAAAACATCGTGGAAGATGAAGACGAGCAATTTACAGCAGGCGGTGGCGGTGGTGGCGGAATGCGGGTAAGCTTTCGAATGCCTAAAACAGATTTATATACCAACAGCTCAACGTCTGTTATTCTTTCTGCACAGGAAATGATGGGTAAAAGGTATCTGATTCAGGATACAGTTCAAATGTCGCCCTGGAAGCTGGGTACAGAAACAAAGGAAATTATGGGCTATACCTGTCACATGGCGTATTATACAGCAACTATAGAAGCCCCGGTCTTTCGGATAGGTGGCGGACCACCGCCAGACGGATCAGCTCCCCCTGAAAAAATAACCCAGGAAATCACCGCATGGTATACCGATCAAATTCGTCCTTCACTGGGACCTGACCGGTACAATACATTGCCCGGCACTGTACTTGCGCTTGATATTAATAATGGTGAACGTGTTATCGTGGCGCGTAAAATTGAGCTGCGTGAGCTTAAGAAAGATGAGCTGAAGGTTCCGGATTCAGGCACGAAAGTAACACAGGCAGAATTCCATAAGATCCAGGAAGAGCAAATGGAGAAGATGCGCCAGAACGGAAGAACCTTTATCAGAAATTAATTTTTTAAGACACCAACCTCCAATCATTTTTTATGAGAATTCTTCTACTGTTGGCAACCGTACTCGCAACGCAGGCAGTGTACGCGCAAAAGATTACTGTAAAAGGTAAGCTGGTAGATTCGGCAGATAATCCGCTACCGATGGCAACTATCCTGTTTTTGAATCCGAAAGATTCAACCCTGTTGAATTTCGGGTCAACGAATAAAGACGGGTTATTTGAAGTTAAGAATCTGAGCCGTGCGGACTACCTGTTTAAGGTAACGTATATTTCACACGCTCCGCTTTTTGTTAAGCTATCTCCAAAGGCTGAAGAAACAATTATTGATTTAGGTGTTCAGAAAATGCAGCCGGCCAGCACGATGTTGGGAGAAGTTGAGATTCATGGCGAGCGTGCACCGGTCACAATTAAAAAAGATACCATAGAATTTAATGCTGGTTCCTTTAAAACGCAGCCCAATGCAGTAGTGGAGGATCTGCTTAAAAAGCTGCCGGGCATGGAAGTAGACAACGATGGAACCATTCGCGCGCAGGGTGAAACTGTGCAGCGCGTTACGGTAGACGGAAAAGAATTTTTTGGCCGTGATCCGAAGCTCGCCACCCGTAACCTCCCGGCAGATGCGGTAGATAAAGTACAGGTGTTTGATAAAAAATCAGATCAGGCAGCCTTTACCGGAATCGATGATGGTCAGAGGGAAAAAACAATTAATCTCGAATTGAAAGAAGAAAAGCGAAATGGAATGTTTGGCAATGCAACAGGCGGATATGGCACCAATGATCGCTTTACGGGTAAAGTAAGTTTGAACCGCTTTTCAAAAGGACAGCAGTTCTCAGTTGTCGGTACAGCCAACAACGTAAATGAACAAGGCTTTTCAATTGATGATTACATGAATTTTACCGGAGGAGCAAGTGCATTTGGAGGTGGGGGCGGAGGAGGAATACGCACGGTTACCATTGGCGGAGGCGGAGGTGGGGGCGGAATGCAGCTCGGAGGAGGTCAGACAAACGGCTTGATGAAAACGTATGGCGGGGGATTAAACTACAATCGCGATTTCAGTGCGAAAACGAAACTGAGTGCCAACTACTTCATTAACTATCTTGATCACAGCATTCAGCAGGAAACGGAGCGTGAAAATTTTACAAACCCCGAGAATCAGTACTATAGTGAAAATAGCAATCAGCACAGTACAAACCTTAATCATCGGCTGAATTTTATTTTAGATCATGAGATTGATTCGTTAAACTCGTTTAAGTGGACGAATAACTTTACACTTAACAAGACAACTTCGCTGCAGGATGCGCAAAAACAAACCCTGTCGGTCGATAGCGTTGAGCAAAACTCAAGCGATGGGATCACTACATCCAAAGGATTAACACTGGCTTACAATACTGAATTTTTATACCGGCACCGGTTTAATAAAAAGGGAAGAACATTTTCTTCGGCCATAACTTTTGGAGTAAGTGATACCGATCGTGACGGCCATATCAACAGCTTGAATGAAAGTATTATTCGTGGAGAAACAGTGGTAGACCAGGATAATAGTCAGGCTACCGATAACCTGAATTATGGCGCGAACCTTTCCTACACCGAGCCCTTAGGTAATCGTAAGTATTTGGAGTTTAATTACAACGTACGTCAAAACAAAAATGAAGTGGATCGGAATGTTTATGATGTTGTAACAGAAGATCAGGTTTTTAACGACTCGCTCAGCAGCAATTACAAAAGTGAATATTTGTATCAGCGTGGTGGAATGAACTTCCGGATCAACCGTGATCAGTATAGCATTACGTTAGGCGCGGGGTATCAATACACGCAGCTCGATGGCAGCGGATCAGTATTCAATCGCGAATCAAACGGACAAACACCTTTTTCTATTTCCCGAACGTTTTCAAACATCCTGCCTTCTGTGCGGTTTAACTACGACTTCGATAATAACATGCGTTTCCGCATAGATTATGAAACCTCTATGCAGGAGCCTTCTGTGCAGCAACTTCAGCCAATCGTTGATAACAGCAATCAGCTTAATATCTATATGGGGAATCCTAACCTCAAGCCTTCCTATCAGCACAGTGCGAGGATTAACTTCTCCAAGTTCGATCCGGTGACATTTATAAGCTTTTTCACCTTTATCAACGCAACGTATACCAAGAATGCCATTACAAACAGCCAGGGAACAGATTCTGGTCAGGGCGGACTCGTAACTACGCCTGTAAATGTTGATAATAACATAAACCTCACGCTGAATGGAACATTCAGTTTTCCGATTACTAAGCTGTTCAGCCGGTTTAATATAAGTGGTAATGTTGGCCATCAGCAAAGCATAAATGTTGCCCCCAGGTTTAGTAACCAGGAACTGATCAGCTCAACGCAAACAGACATCGATCAGCTCACGCTGGGCGGAAACCTGCGATACACGTTCACATTCAAGGAGATATTTGACATCAGCCTCTCAAGCCGTTTAAGTCATCAAAAAACCCAGTACGAAGGTTCTCCCAATCAATCATATTTTAATAAAATTTACACAGCCGAGACAAACGTGAACTTTTTGAAAAACTTCAGGTATTTCGCCAGCTTCAACTATTCTGAATATGCAAGTCAGACCAATAATAGTAATGTTACCATTCCAATGTTAAACATGTCGCTGTCGTGGTATTTACTGAAAGCAAGGGCGGGAGAGTTCAAATTGTCGGCAAACAATATGCTGGATAGAAAAGTTGGGGTATCACAAACTGCGACCAGCACCTACTTCGAACGTCAGACAATGAACTCGCTTGGTCGGTATTACATGCTCACATTTACGTATGCAATCAACAAGCACCTCAACCCAATGGGTGGCGGCCGCAGGGGTGGCGGTCAACGTATGATGATTATGGGAGGTTAATCCCAATATGATCTGCATTCATTCATAAAGTTTTATCTTTGAACCCGATGGGGGCAGGGATAAAACTTTTTCTTTTAATGCTTATGGCTGGTTCTGCGTCTGCACAATACATTCCCAAGTTTGATTTACAAGGTCATCGGGGAGCACGCGGACTTAAGCCTGAAAATACAATTCCTGCATTTCTGGAAGCGCTTAATAACGGGGTAACAACGCTCGAATTGGATGTGGTGATTACCGGGGATAAACAAGTTCTCGTTTCGCATGAACCGTTTATGTCAAGTGAGATGTGCCTGAAGCCTGACGG
>CAZHQP010000138.1:0-7511 GCA_964534735.1 uncultured Roseivirgaceae bacterium | reverse complement strand
GCTATTCGGATGACTTTGGCCGGTATACAGAATACGATCCTGCGGGTAAAGTGTTAAGTGAGGGGCCTAAGATGGGAGCAAGGCAAGTCGGTCACTGGCGGTTTTATTCAGCACAGGATGGTACGCTTGAAAGCGAAGGCGACTTTGAAAACAGTAAACGCAACGGTGAGTGGATAAATTATTTTCCAAGCGGCAACGTTGCCTCAAAAGGCAAGTATGAAAATGATGTTCCCTCCGGGAAGTGGGAATACTTCTTTGAAGATGGAAAGATCAGCAGCAGCGGTGAATACTTGGGCGGACAGCGACAAGGCTACTGGAGTGCTTTCAGCAGCACGGGCGAAAAGGAGAGTGACGCAACCTATGTAAGCGGGACGGGTGAATATCGGGCATATTATAAAAGCGGGAAATTAAAGGCTAAAGGAATGATTGTGGATAATCACCGTCAGGGCCATTGGGATTATTATTACGAAACCGGTAAAAAAGAAGGTGAAAGCGATTACGATAAAGGTAAGGGAATGTATTTCGGGTATTACCCGGACGGTACACTTCAAACAAAAGGTCAGGTTGAAGATGAGAAACGTATCGGTACGTGGGAAATCTATGAACGGGATGGAAAGCTTTCCGGATATTACAAGCCCTTCTACACTGAGAAATCCATTGGCAATGAGGTTGCTGAACTGAGCAGAAGCGAAGCAATAACTAAAAAAGTAAGAGGCAACCGGTTTGATTACTTTGATGTTCGTTCAAGTGAATTCCGGGGCGTAATACTTGCTGCCAACCCGGTGCTGATGTTTGCCGGGAAGTTTCCGGTTGGCGTGGAGTTTTACTCCGAAGAAAGGTTAGGGCATGAGTTTGAGTTTATTGGTATACGTGATCCGTTCTTTCAGGCGGATAGCAAGGTTGCTACAGACAAACAATTTGAGCGCGGCTATGAGATCGCCATCAAACAAAAGTTTTACAACAAAGAGCGGGTAGGGATGTGGTATTTCGGCCATGAAGTCAGGTTTACTAACCTTGGTCATTTTGTAAATGTGATAACACCTTTATCACCTGATAATAAAATAACGATAAGTGCTTCGGATCAGCGTATTCAATATGGAATTTTGCTGGGGTACAGGATTATGCAACGCAATGATTCAAGAGGTTTTACGATTGACATGTTTGTTTCAGGAGATATCGGATATCGTTCTGTTGATATGCGGGAACAATATGAGCCAAATTTTAGTAGTGTAAATAAGTCTAAATTTGTAAGTAGTGTACACGTGGGCCTCAACATCGGCCATGTATTTTCGAATAAATAAAGTTAAGTCTTAAAAGGATAAAAACCTTTCAGGCTATGCAAACAAAAGAAATCGTTTTATTGCCCGAAGAGGCCTTCAGCGAAGAACTCTTCTACCCGACACTCTACCGTAAGCTTGGTTTGCCACAATCCGGATCAGTTTATGTGAAGCCTGTAAAACGTTCGATCGATGCGCGCGCACGGCAGGTCGTGGTTCGGGTGATTTGCGAGATTATTCCGGTAACAGACAGCCGGCCGCTGATCAATTATATAAAGCCTGAATTAAATGTCAGCCATGCAAAGCGTGTAATTATCGTTGGCTCAGGCCCGGCTGGATTGTTTGCCGCCTTACGTTTAATTGAACATGGAATTAAGCCGATTGTTATTGAGCGCGGAAATGATGTTCAGGCGCGCAGACGCGATCTGGCCGCAATCAATAAAGAACATCATGTTAATCCGGAATCAAATTATTGTTTTGGCGAAGGTGGAGCGGGAACCTATTCGGATGGAAAACTCTACACGCGATCCAAAAAGCGCGGAGATGTAACGCGTATTCTTGAAATACTTGTTGCGCATGGCGCGCGCGCGGATATTTTGTTTGACGCACATCCGCATATCGGTACCAATAAGCTGCCAAAGCTCGTGGCAGAATTACGCGAAAGTATTCTGGCAGCCGGAGGTGAAGTACTGTTCAAAACAAAGGTTACGGATTTTATTCTTGAAAGCGATCAGGTGGTTGGAGTTAAAACGTCAGCCGGAGATTTGATAAAAGGTGAAGCTGTTATCCTGGCAACAGGCCACTCAGCGCGCGATATTTTCGAAGTTCTTCATCAGAAGAATATCCTGATCGAAGCCAAGCCATTTGCGCTGGGAGTTCGCATTGAACATCCGCAAGCACTTATTGATCAGATTCAGTACCACTGCGAAACAGATCGGGGAGGATTTTTACCGGCTTCATCGTATGCACTTGTCCATCAGGCTAACGTGTTAAATATCCAGCGCGGAGTTTTTTCATTTTGTATGTGTCCGGGCGGATTCATTGTTCCGTCAGCAACCGCACCCGGTGAAGTTGTTGTAAATGGAATGAGTCCTTCGCGGAGGGATTCAAAATTTGCCAACTCCGGAATTGTTGTTGCGGTAGATCAGCAGGATTTTAAATCCTACCAAATGCATGGTGCTCTGGCAGCTATGTATTTTCAGAGAGATATTGAACTGCGAGCCTGCAACGTTGCCGGAGGCACTCAGGCAGCACCTGCACAACGATTGATGGACTTCCTTACCAAAAAAGTTTCCTCATCCTTACCGGAAACATCCTATCAACCCGGGTTAACATCAAGTGAAATGCGTGACGTACTTCCTGAATTTCTGTCAGAGGCACTGAAGCAGGGCTTTAAAAGCTTTGGCGAAAAGATGAAAGGTTACCTCACCAATGAAGCGCAGATTGTTGGTGTGGAGAGCAGAACATCTTCACCGGTTCGGATTCCGCGTGATAAGGAAACGCTGGAGCATCCGCAGATAAAAATGTTATTCCCGTGCGGGGAAGGAGCGGGCTATGCGGGAGGTATCGTGTCGGCAGCAATGGATGGCGAACGCTGTGCGGAAGCAGTGCTTTCAAAAATCAGCAGAGCATAAAATGTTTGAGGTTGCAATCAGCGTAACAGCAATGCTCTCAATCTCCCCCAATTTATTGTATTCGATAGAATAAATAATTCATTTTTTGCAACTTTTTTGCATTTCCGCAAATCAATATATACAATTAGGAAAATTGATTATATGAAAGGCACTCATTTGGGTGAATTTGAAGAAATTGTTTTGCTTGCAATAGCCATACTTGATCAGGATGCTTACGGCATTTCCATCAAAGATGAGATCAAAAAGCGCCTAAAGCGTGATCCCAGCATCGGTGCATTACATTCAGCGCTTAACCGACTGGAAGAAAAAGGATATATCCAATCAAAAGAAGGGGATACAACACCTGAACGTGGTGGACGAAGAAAGCTTTACTATCACATTTCAAAATCAGGTGTCAGGGCACTCGAAAAATCCAGACAGCTCCGAAACAGTATGTGGGATGCTATTCCATCATTAAAGCTCAACCTGAAATCATGAGCGAAGAATCAAACATTCCTCCCAAACTGGCTACCTGGATTATTGAGCGATTGGGCAATCATAAAGAAGTAAGCAATGTGCTGGGCGATTTGCATGAGCTTTATGTCCGTAGAATTAAAGAATCAGGTCCGGCAAAAGCTAACCTGTTGTATTGGCGCGACATTCTTTCCGTATGGATGAATCGCGCGGTCAGGAAAAAGAACTCCACCTATTCAAAAAATACTATGGAACTATTCTACAATTATTTTAAAGTGGCGGGGCGCAACCTGATACGCCAAAAAGGTCACACGATCATCAACATCATTGGTCTTTCGGTTGGGTTTGCCTTTAGTTTACTCATCTTCTTATATGTGAAACAGGAAGTCAGTTACGACAATTTTCATAAAAAAATTGACCGGATTTACCTTTTGCCAATGACCTGGCATTTTAATGATACGGATATGCCAACAGGCGCAAACTGCAGTATTGGCGGACCTTTCATGAAGGCAACCTTTCCGGCAGTAGAAGATAATGTTCGCATCTCGATGTCGTCTGTTTCATTTTATAAGAATAGTGAAGCGGTAAAAGAGACGGGTGTGTTTTATGCTGACTCTTCATTCTTCAATGTATTTACATTTCCATTGCTTATGGGTGATCCCCGGACGGCATTGACAGAGCCATTTTCTATTGTGCTCACCCAAACTACAGCTGAAAAATATTTTGGCACATCCTGGGAAACGCAAAATCTGTTGGGTAAGACAATGACGGGAACGAATAACAAAACCTACCTGATCACCGGAATAGCGAAAGATGTGCCGGCAAATTCTCACCTTAATTTTAATGCCATCATTTCATTCTCTACGCTGCCAGTCTCCAGGCGTCAACCTAACTGGGACAATAGTGAATTCTATACCTACGTGTTGCTGAATGAACATGCGAATGCAGCATCAATTGCAAAGCAAATCCCTGACAAACTGGAAGCGACATTTGGCAAGGAAGCAAAATCAGTTATTGAACTTGATCTTGTTCCACTCCGTGACGTTTACCTGAATAACCTGAAATATGCTGTACCGAACACGAGTAATATCATGTACGTGCGGATTTTTTCTTTCGCTGCGCTTCTGGTGTTGCTTATCGCTACAGTGAATTATATTAATATGGCTACTGCACGGTCAATGGAAAGAGCATTGGAAGTAGGGGTGAGGAAGGTTATGGGGGCCCAACGTTCTCAATTATTTTATCAGTTCCTGAGCGAGTCGTTTATTGTGACCTCATGCTCTGTGGTGCTGAGTGTGGGGCTGGCGTGGCTGGTGATCCCTTACTTCAACCAGTTTGCAGATAAGGCACTGACTTTAGATAGTTTAGTGACTAGTCAAAGTTTTGTTCTCATGCTGGGTATGGCACTAGGGATCAGCTTTCTATCGGGTATTTACCCGGCATTGTTTGTTTCCGGCTACAAGCCGGCCAAAGTATTAAAGGGTAAGCTTAAAGACTCTGTTCAGGGAATCAGGCTTCGTAAAACATTGGTAATAGGGCAATTCATGGTAAGTATTCTGCTTATCATTTGCACACTTATGATTTCCAGTCAAATCAATTATATCCGAAACAAGAGTCTTGGCTATAATAAAGATCAACTGGTATCCGTATCACTTGATAGTTTGGCACGTACGCGACTGGATGTTTTTAAAAATACGGTGCTCACCAACACAAACGTGGGTGGGATGGCTGCTACGTACCAGCTTCCCACCAACATCACTCATCAGACAGCGTTAAGCCTGCGCAGTGAAACAGATGAAGAACGTAAGCTCATGACTGCTATTTCAGTAGATGCTGATTTTCCTAAAACGATTGAATTACACTTTATTGCGGGAAATAGCTTTACTCCTGACATTGAAAAAATATCCGAAACGTGGGAGATAATTCTTAATGAATCAGCCGTGAGCTTTTTCGGTTGGACAGCTGAAGAGGCAGTTGGTAAACAAATGAGAATCTGGCAAGTAGAGGGGACTGTAAAAGGTGTTGTTAAGGATTTTCATTTCTCATCATTGCACAACGCGATTGCTCCTCTGGCAATGTTCTCTGGTAAAGGAGCGACATTTTACAGTAATATGCTCGTAAAGATTTCCGGCACTCCGGAGGAAATCCGATCTCAACTCGAAGCTTCCTGGAAGAAAACAAATCCTGACTCACCCTTCATTCTCACCTTTCTGGATGAACACTACGAGGCACTCTATAAAAAGGATTCCCAGCTTAAGGGCATCGTTAATGTTTTTGCATGTTTGGCCATATTTATTTCAATTCTTGGATTATTTGGACTGGCTTCGTACTCCATTTTGCAACGAACCCGTGAGTTGGGAGTTCGTAAAGTCCTGGGTGCATCGGTGAGCAATCTCGTAGGCCTTGTATCCGGTAGTTTCATCCGGCTGATACTAATTGCATTCGTACTTGCCGCTCCGCTCAGCTGGTACCTTATGCACCAGTGGCTGTCGGGCTTTGCCTATCGTATTTCATTCAATTGGTGGATAGTAATTGGTTCAGGTGTCGCTACAATTCTACTGGCTATGCTAACAATACTGTATCACGCACTGGAAGTAACTCGTGTCAATCCTTCTGAAACATTAAGAACGCAATAATTAAAAGGTACGCGAAAATATGAGCATAAAAAAACCTGACGATGGCGTCAGGTTTTTTTAGATTAAGGCTGTTGAAACCTCAGTTCAAATCAGGCTGAAATTCACTACTTAGAAAGCCATGCTTTACGCGTAGCAAGCTGTTCAGGTGTTGCGTTAGGTTCGAATGTTAACACAAATCTCTTTTTGCGTTCAATCTTCTTAAGCGTTGACTTCAATTCAACCGGTTTTTCTTCACCGGCTTCATTTTTTCTCAGGACTGTGTAGCTCAGTGTGCCGCCTTCTTTCAGATTTTGCTGGTGCTTGCCGATTACGTTACCGAATTCCGGGCCCAAATCAGGAAGATCTTCACCGTTGATCTTTACCAGGATATCCCCGGTTTTAAAGCCGAGCATTTTTCCCTGCTCGTTCACATAATCAGCGTTAGCAATTGCAAGCTTGGGTTTACCCTCAACCGGAACAACAGTTAATGCATTATTTTCAAGACCAAGACTTAATTCCATTACAGACAATTCGGGCATATAGTTCACTCCAACAAGCTTGAATACTTCCTGCAGGGGCAATACTTCATCTCCGCCCACATAGCGTTTCAGGAATTCGCCAATTTCGGGGTAGGTAAGTGCAGTGATTTCTGTAAACAATTGCTCGTCCTGGAAAGCTTTTGACTTTCCGAATTTCTTGCCAAGGTCTGCTACCAGGTTTTGCATTCCGTATTTACCGTTCGATAATTTTCTGAGCTTGATATCCAGGCACATGCCGATAAGTGCGCCTTTTTGATATACGTTATAGTACTGATCCTTGTATTTGTCAAGCGTGAATTTGCTGATGTCAGTAAACGGTACGGTATCGAGAAACTGGGAAGCAGTTATCATTTTCTGACGGAGTACGTTCAGATATTCCTCCGGAGAGATTAAGCCATATTTAACCTGTACGTTTCCGGCAAAAAATTCAGTAACACCTTCGTACAGCCACAAGTGCTTCGACATTTTCGGGTCATTGAAATCGAAGTTGTGAATCTCTTCCGAGTGAATTGTTAGCGGAGTAACAATATGGAAGAACTCATGCGCTACGAAATCACGCAGTTGCTGATTAATATCTTCAATGGTTGCTTCCGGCATGTAATAGAACGAAGAATACGAGTGTTCAAGCGCACCGTAAGAAGTCACCTGTTGATCAGTGAAGTAGAAGATAAAAGCATACTTGTCAACCGGAAGCTTACCGCCCAGGTATTCTTTCTGTGCCTGTAAAACCTCACCAACACTCTCTGCAATTTGTTTTGCAGTAATCATGCCGTTCGGTGAATAAGAGCCAATCAGTACTTCTGTATTTCCGACTTTAATAACTGCTGTATCAGCTTTGCTGTACATTAATGGAGAGTCGACTAACCGGTCATAGCTTTCAGCTGTAAAAACATCAACGCGTTTGTCGGCTGCAGCCGGATCTTTTTCCTTACTTAATTTTGCAGGCTTAAATTTTTAACTATGCGTATTAGAATTCTTGTTGTTTTACTCCTT
>CAZHQP010000137.1:0-7543 GCA_964534735.1 uncultured Roseivirgaceae bacterium | reverse complement strand
CGAAACTGTTCCGGCTTTACGTTTTGCAATTGAACATCAACAATTCCTTCGCGCTGAAAACCGAAATCAAAATTAGTTGTGTATTGATACTGTCGGCTGAACAATACCAGGGCGATAATGAAGCAAAGCGAAAGTGAAAATTGAAAAATTGTTAAGCCTTTGCGGATCCGGTTTTTAGAAGAATGTTTTCCACCCTGGCTTTTCAATGCCTGAATCGGATTGAGACCCGCAAAATGCATGGCCGGAAAAAACCCGGCAAGTAATCCGGTGAGGATAGCAAACAGGAAGAAAGCTATTCCTATTTGCCAGGTCAGGCTTAAGTCGAGCAAGGATCCGCTTACCATCATGCTTTGGAACTCGGCACGAATAAAATAGAAGATGAGCAACGCACCCAACAAGGATACGAACGTGATCACCACTGTTTCGGTTATAAACTGAAAGAAGATTTGATTTTTTAACCCCCCCATGGTTTTGCGCAATCCAATTTCTTTTGAACGCTTTAAGGCGCGGGCAATGGAAATGTTAGCATAGTTGAAACACGCAGGCAGCAGGATTAGCAGACAGATTACACCAAAAATGATCATACCTGTTATATCCCATTGTTGACCCAAACCGGCCGCCAGATCTCTGCCTGGATTTATATCGGTTAGCGCTTGTAACTTAAAATCAATCTTCGCTTCAGCGCGCTTGCTTGCTTCGCCTGAAAGCCGCGCAAGATATTTATCAAGATTCGCGACAACAGATTTATCTTTCACCCGGACATAAACATAATGCCGGTTGTATGTTGTCCAATCTTTAAAATCTCCGGAATAGGTTTGCTCGGTTGCAGGCAGTGTACTGTGAGAGACCAGGGCTTCGAATACCATGTGAGTATTATGAGGCGGCTCAGCCAGCACACCGGTAACTTCAAAATTTCCCAGGTCTTTCAATTGAAAAGTTTTACCCAGTACATCGGTTGTGTTAAAAATTTTTCGGGCGGCACTTTCTGTAAGAAGAATGCTGTTAGGTTTTATCAGCGCGGTTTGCGGATCACCATTTATTAACGGGAAATTAAAAGTTTCTAAAAAGGATGTTTCTGTATAATAACCCTGCAGCGGAATATTCAAATTACCTGAAACAACATCACTGGAAAAGGAGGAGTTAATTCTGACAACTTTATCAACTCCAGCAAATTCCGAGTTCAGCCTGTCCGCGACAGAAAAAGGAGCGGGCGCAAGCTCCCATTCGCGATCTACTGCACGATGCGAAGTAATGATCCGGTAAATTTTCTCTTTGTGAGAATGAAAATTGTCGTATGTGCTTACATGGATAAACAAGGTAATCACCAACAAGCTGATCGACATGCCAATGGCAAGGCCAATGGCATTAACAAATGAAAAATATTTGTGCTTGTACAGGCTTCTGGAGGCCACTTTAAAATAGTTGTTAACAATGGCAAGCGAAAATGAGGATGAATAAAACACTCCCATCCGGGCTTGTTGTCTCCTCTTTTTAACAGCATACGAGAACATGAGCGAGAATACGCTTTTCCAGTAGGTCCATTGGGCGGAAATGACTGATCTGCTTTTTAAGTTGAGATAAAACAGCTCATCCATATCACCCAGCAAATCGTTAACTTTTGCCGGACCACAATACCATTCAAAAATTTTACGGGCCAGCTTCGGTGGTTGATGTTGCTTCATTTTACCAACAGATTAACTTTTGAAAGATCCCAAAGCTCATCCCGCAGGCTTTTTGCTTCACTAACAGCTTTTTTGCCTGCCTGAGTTATTTCATAATAGCGCTTGCTGCGTCCGCCCCGTTCCTGAGTTGCTCCGCCCAGCCAGGATTTCAAAAAGGCCTTTTCTTCGAGCCGTGTTATCGTTGAATGCAGTGCACCAATGCTAATGTTTCTTTTACAACGCGATTCAATATCTTGTTGTATGGAAACGCCATAGGCATCTTCGCCTAATGTTGCTACCGTGAGCAGAACGAGCTCTTCGAATTCACCGAGGTATGTCTTCATAACAGAGAGTTATTTGTGACTAACGCAAAACTGAATTATTTGTTTCTATTTTTCAGAAGAAATAGAGATATTCTAAAAGTGTACAATCTTGTCGGATGAACTGTTCATTTTTCAACACTTACCTTTGATGAATAGTCGATTCCATTAAAATTATGCGGATATAAAAACGTGAATAGTTTTTGCAGGAATATTTGAAATCGAATACTATGACCCGATCAGGCTCGAATTCCCGTTCAACATCAACTGTACTGATTGTACTGCTGATCATTTTTACGTTTCCAATCTGGGTTGGAATAGCCGGTGGATTATTTGGCCTCGTGGCCGGATTGTTTGGTGCAGCGATAGGAATAGTTGCTGCTATATTCGGGGCTGTTGTGGGTGCAATCGGTGGAATGATTGGCGGAATATTTGGGGGCTGGGGATATGGCCATTCTCACTTTGGCATAAATGTGTTCCTGGCGGTTGCACTTGTAGTAGCTATCGTTATGCTGAGTAAGTCAGGAAGAGAAAAAAGGGAGCGATAATTATCCTACCGGGTGCTTGTTATAAAGTGCTGGATTTAAAAAGTAGCGGCTGTAAACCGGGTAACGTTTAACAAGCTGCAGAACCGGCCGTTTGCCTTTTGAGAAATCTACCTTGTAGTAGAACTCGTAACCTTTCGTGATGCGCACATCTTTTCGAAGCACATACCATTCTTTATCGTTTGGATTGAGAACTTTCACCATCACATGAAATAATCCGGGGTTGCTTTTTATCTGCACGAATGACTTTGGCTGCCCCGTACGAAGCTTGCCATTAAGGTATACTTGCATACTGGAATTTTTGTCTGTTTGAATAGTGATACCCGAGATGTAGGCGAAGGAATATTGCACAGAGGCAACCACAATCAACAATACGATCAACCGCTTCATATCAACTTCGTTTTCGTAAGAAATGCAACCTTCATGCCATGTATGGACGGCAAGTCTGCATTGTTAAAACGAAATCACACGCGTTTCTGTTGCGCAGTTGCTAATTGAGCTTCATTTCGGCTTTCATGCCTTTTATGAAATTTTGCAGGGCCTGTTGCCAGGAGGTATCGGCATCCCATTTTGTGCTGAGATAAACATTTCCGGAATCGATGTGGCGGACATAAAACTTATAAACTTCTGTATCAGCCGGAATATTTTTCAACTGCATTTCGGTTCCAGGATACGTAACAGATACAAAAGCACTTTCAGAAGTATTTACAGGATAGCCCAAAAGCTCTTTAACAACACTGCTTCTGCCATGGACCATACACAGCACATACAAAAATCCTTTGTTCCGTAAATCTTTATCTGCGATTGTATTGTCTGTAAGCTGATAACGTAACGGATACGTTTTAAAGATTTCAACAAGCTGTTGCGTTGCCAGGCTGTCAGAAAACATAGGAACAGCCAGGTTATCTACTTTCAGGTCGTACGAATAATTCTCATAACGAATCCCCTCCAGAATTTTTACGGGCAACTCCGTTTCAGCAACTTCATTGATAAGTAAATTTTTCTTTTGATACGTGGAAAGTGCCGAGCGATAGATCTCATTCATAAGCTGTGATAAACCTGAAGCACTGATAGTCCACGCGGTCTGTTCAGGATTGACGAAATCGGCCTTACCGTTATACAATGTTATGAAACATGAGAATCCGGTAGTTTTCTTCTGGATGAAAATGATACATGAAATTTCACGCTTGTTGAAATATTTATTAAAAGCTTTTTCAACATCTCCACCCGCCAAAACCCGATCTGCTTCAAAATATGCAACTGCATCAATACCGGTTCTGACAAATGTTTCGTGAATGGTATTGATTTCCTGTTCTGTAATACCAGAACTATAGAATACCACAGAGCGTTTATTCATGATTTCTTCGGGCAAGGCTCCTGATTTCAGCCTGGCAATAAGATTTCCTTCCGAGAGAAATTGCGCACGAGTTATACCGGGCAATACGAGCAAAACAAGTAACAAAAGTCTCATCATGAGTAAACGAATGTTAGCACAAGGTATTTTAAACAACGTATTTATACACCAATAAAAAAACCCGAATCATCAATTTTTATTGGATAAGTGACTAAATCCTGCGACCGGCCTGACAGCTCGTGGCCACTTTGCAGGCTGAAACAGTAATTATGGAGCGGACAGATTACCTCACCCATATGATTTATTAAGCCCTTGCTTAACGATTCTCCGCTATGAGTACAGGAATCCTGTACGGCAAAAAACTTATTATTGTGATTGACGAGACAAATCCGCTTTCCGTTGGCGATAACCAATTGCGGTTTGTTATTCTGGATGCGTTGCCGCGCCTCTTCTTCACCCGAAAATAGCTTTAACCATTCCATCGTTTTGGCTAAGATCACCTTTTTTCTCAACTTGATTGCAAACTGAAGCGTATGAAAAATATTTCGTTTTGTGCTTTACTGACTATCATCGCAATTTCTGCCGATGCGCAGGTCAGTGCCTCGCTGCAAACAAAAATTGATAAACAGGCGAAAGACATTGAAGCAAAGATGATTGCATTCCGGAGAGACTTTCATCAATACCCGGAGCTTTCCAATCGCGAAACAAAAACTGCCGCTAAAGTTGCTGAACACTTAAAATCACTGGGCATTGAAGTTCAAACAGGCATTGCACACACCGGTGTTGTTGGAATTTTGAAAGGAGCAAAGCCCGGGCCTGTAATTGCATTGCGTGCAGATATGGATGCTTTGCCGGTAACCGAAAGAAACAGCTTGCCATTCGCATCAAAAGAGAAAGCAGTGTTTAATAATCAGGAAACAGGTGTTATGCATGCATGCGGCCATGACGCGCATACGGCAATCTTAATGAGTGTGGCTGAAATTCTTTCGAAGAATAAAGCAGACATTAAAGGAACTATAAAATTTATTTTTCAACCCGCTGAAGAAGGTCCGCCTGCAGGCGAGAAAGGCGGAGCAGGCTTAATGGTTGAGGAAGGTGTGCTGGATAATCCTAAAGTAGATGTGATCTTTGGACTGCATGTTCGGGCAATTGCCAGGTTGGGAATAATAGAATACCGCCCCAAAGGATTTATGGCTGCATCTGATTGGTTTACAATTAAGGTTGCCGGCAAGCAATCCCACGGCTCCAGGCCCTGGATTGGAATTGACCCGATTGTTGTATCATCACAGATTATTGCCGGACTTCAAACCATTGTAAGCCGACAAACCGATCTGACACAGGCAGCAGCTGTTATCAGTGTTGGCAGAATTAACTCAGGGATTCGTGAGAACATTATTCCGGAAACACTCGAAATGTCGGGCACGATCCGAACATTCGATGTTGACATGCAAAAGCTGATTCACGAAAAAATAAAACTGACGGCAACCAAAATTGCAGAAGCTTCAGGTGCACGTGCAGAAGTAACAATCGATAAAAAAATGCCGGTGACGTATAACAATGAAAAACTAACGCATCAAATGGTGAGCAGCTTGCAACGCGCAGCAGGTGCGAACAATGTTTTTGAAATTCCTCCCGACACGGGTTCAGAAGACTTCTCGTATTATCTCGAAAAGGTACCGGGAATGTTTTTCTTCGTTGGTGCTTGTCCTCCGGATGTTGATCCTGTGAAAGCAGCTTCACACCACACACCTGATTTTATGATGGATGAACGTTGTATGCTGACGGGATTAAAAGCCATGCTTCAAATCACATTTGACTATATGTACGCTCCGAAAAAGTAATAAGTTAATCTTCAGTTGGCCCGGCAATTACCTGAAGACAGGTGATTCTCACGAGAGGGCCTATCATGCACGTGCTGACAGACTCTGTTTCTTCATAAGAAATTTTCACGCGCATTCCTTCTTTAAGTTCTAAACTTTCAAATCCGGCAACAGGCGCTCCTACAAAATTTGTAACGGGTGGAGTTCCGCAACGAATAAGTTTCACGGGTTCGAGCAATTCACCATTTTCCAATTCAAAAACGTAGCCGCAGCCATCTGTACCGGTGAAGTTACGCACGATGGCCCGTGTTGAACAAGCGGTATTCTCATCATCACACTGGGCAAATCCGAATCCGATAACCAAAAGAATGAAAAGCTTTTTCATAGGATTTCTTTTATAGTTAGACACGGGTCATCAGTAAACGGTTGTACTACTCGTACATGTCCTTCATGCGTTTTTGCGAATAGATCACAATACGCGACACCAATCCCGGGAAAAAGCGAACCATAAACGCATTCAGCTTACCAATTACAGAAAGAATGGTTTTGAAATTTCGCTTACGGATTGACCTAAGAATAGCCTGAGCAACTTCTTCACGCGTTTGCTGCAGATATGCGGGGCGTTTGGCAACCGGAACAAGTTCACCGGTTGCGGTTAACACGCGCTTTTCGTCTTCATTTTGTGTGAAACCAACGTGCACTACTCCCACATGTACGCCCGTTCCGTCCAATTCAATCCGTAAAGATTGTGCCAATGCAGTCAGCGCCATCTTTCCGGCACTGTAAGCGGAGCCGGTTGGCATTCCATGCAAGCCTGCTGCACTTGAAATAAACGTAATGCTGCCTTTTGATTGTTTGATGTAGGGTAAAGCTTTCCATGCAGGAAAAGCAGAACCGTTAATATTGCTGTGAATGATATCAGCAAAAACTTCTGGCTGTAGTCTGTCAAAACGTTCACGCATACTTACACTTGCGTTGGTAATCAGAATATCGAGCCTACCGTATGCTTCAATAGTTCTATTTATAAGATTATCACAATCAGCAATTTTTGTAATGTCACACGGAACGGCAATAACATCGTATCCTTTAGCCTTAAATTCCGCGTACGCTTTTTCCAGACGTTCGGGATTTCTTCCATTCAGTACAACTTTTGCACCCTGCGCGCAAAGCTCAAGCGCGGTAGCTTTTCCGATTCCCATTCCGGAACCCGTAACAATCGCAACCTTATCTTTAAAATATGACACGTTAATTATTTTATTTTTTTATTAACGTCATTCTGAGCGTCAGCGAAGAATCTCCGATTTCGTGCACCGATCAGGAGATGCTCCGGCAAAAGCCTCAGCATGACGGTTAGTTATTATTTCAAATATCCATTACTCTTTAACCACTCAAATGATTCCTTGATTCCGGCTTCTACCGGAGTTTGCGGAAGGCCAAGTTCTTCTCTGGCCTTTGCTGGACTATAATAGTGTGCGTCACAGGCAATTCGCGAAAGAGGATAGCTTACAGCCGGTGCTTTACCGGTAATCTTTCCCATCAGCGATCCTATATGTCCGTAAAGCATTGCAAACACAGACGGAATTACAAGCGAAGGCGGCCTTACGCCAATGGTAGACGATATTTTAGTAAAGATCTCCTTGTACGAGAGATTTTCATTTCCCAGAATGTAGCATTCACCAATTCTTCCTTTCGTTAATGCATTCGCGATTGCAACCGCAGCATCTTTTGCGCAGAGATAATTTCTTCCGCCCTTTGTATAACCCGGAACTTTGCCTTTGTACAACGCCACAATCATTGCGCCTGAGCTTGGTGTTGAGTCGTACGGGCCGAACATAAATGTTGG
>CAZHQP010000136.1:0-7629 GCA_964534735.1 uncultured Roseivirgaceae bacterium | reverse complement strand
CGCGTGATGGGTAACTTCCTGCATGATGTGATGGAGCTTTTTTACAAGCGCATCCGCGAACGCAAGAAGAGCAAAGAAATCAGTGCCGGTGATTATGAGGGTGTTGAAAAAACCATTGATAGCCTGATTGACGAAGTTTTTGTCAAACAATATAACCTTGATCCTGCCAAAAAAGTTGAATTCGAAGGTCAGCGGTTAGTTGTTCGCGAAGTTGTAAAGCGTTTTGCATTGCGCATCATTGAGCTGGATAAATCTTACGCACCGTTTGTGATGGAAGCCATCGAACAAAGCGGAGTGTTGTACCGGATGAAGATCAGTCAATCACCGGGCTATGCCGTAATAGGAGGTAAGATCGACAGGGTTGACAGTAAGGATGGCCTTCTGCGCATCATCGATTATAAGACCGGAAAAGACAAGCTTGATTTTGAAAGCATTGTCTCGCTGTTTGCCCGTGACGGAAAACGAAACAAAGCGGCATTTCAAACCATGCTGTATGCATTGCTGTATAAGACCAATATGAATCCGGCAATTATCAATACCCGTGTACTGCCCGGATTGATTAACAGAATCAATCTCTTTGAAGATGCGTTTGAGTTTGGATTGAAGATGAACCGCGCAGCTGTACAGGATGTGAAATTCCTGTTGCCGGAATTCGAAGAAAATCTCCGGATTCTGCTGGAGGAATTGTTCAACCCGGAAACTGTATTTGATCAGACTACCGTTATCGAAACGTGCAGAATTTGTCCGTATAAGAATATCTGTTATCGATAAAAATAAAAATGGCCGATAGTTATCGGCCACTCATTTTTATTCTCACCTATCTGATCAATAGTTACTCTCTCTATTCTCGCTTCCCCAACGGCTTCCGCCAGATTTAGGCGTGCGTGAGCCCGAGCGGCCGTTAGTATTTTGGGGCCTGCTGCTTGTTGATTTCTGAGAACTCTGTTCAGACTTCTGAGAAGGTCCTTGAGGCTTATTCGTATTGCCCGCTCTTCTCTTATTGAAAGAGCGCTGATTTTGTTTGTGCCTTGGCTGACGCTGTTGCTGCGGTACACGCGGATTTTTCATTTCCGGGCGCGAAGAAGCAGTGGAAACAAAAGGATGTTCAGCTATTGCCGGAATATTTTTTCCGATCAGCTTCTGAATGTCCTGTAGATATTCTCTTTCTTCTGCATCGCAGAATGAAATAGAAATCCCGCTTGCGCCTGCACGACCTGTTCGACCGATCCGGTGAACATAAGTCTCCGGCACATTCGGCAATTCGAAATTGATAACATGCGATAAGTTATCAACATCAATTCCGCGTGCTGCAATATCCGTTGCAACAAGAACTCTTGTTTTTCCTGATTTGAAATTTGTCAACGCCCGTTGCCGCGCATTTTGCGATTTGTTACCATGAATGGCTTCTGCCGGAATACCAGCCTTGGCCAGATCTTTCACTACACGGTCAGCACCATGCTTGGTACGCGTAAACACCAAAACATTTTTGATCACATTATCCAGTAACAGATGATGCAACAGTTTGCGCTTGTCGTTCTTCTCCACAAAGTAAACCGACTGCTGGATCGTATTTGCAGTGGAGGAAACCGGAGTTACCTCAACGCGTTTTGGATTTGTCAGGATGCTGTTTGCAAGGCCGGTGATTTCATTCGGCATGGTTGCCGAAAAGAAAATAGTCTGACGTTTTGCCGGAACTTTTGCAATGATCTTTTTAACATCATGGATAAAGCCCATGTCGAGCATGCGGTCTGCTTCATCCAGCACAAGAATTTTCAAATGCTCCAGCTTTACGTACCGCTGATTCATCAGATCGAGTAAACGGCCCGGAGTTGCAATCAGCACATCAACGCCTGCGCGCAATGCCTGAGTTTGTGAATGCTGTGACACACCGCCAAAAATTACGGTGTGAGAAATCTTTAAATATTTTCCATACGCTGCAAAGCTTTCACCGATTTGAATGGCGAGCTCGCGTGTAGGTGTTAAGATCAATGCTTTAATTCCGTTAGGACCTTTCGCATACAATTCATCCTGATGAAGCAATTGTAAAATTGGAATTGCAAATGCTGCTGTTTTACCCGTACCGGTTTGTGCGCAGCCGAGTAAGTCTCCCCGCTCTAATAAAACGGGAATGGATTGTTCCTGGATGGGAGTGGGCGTTGTATAGCCTTCAGCCTTTAATGCCCTGCTGATGGGCTCAATGAGATTTAATTTTTCGAATGACATGATTTTTATTGCACGGAGTGCCGTGACACGTTTAAAAATGGCCTCTTGGCTCAACGTAGCACAGAAAGCGCGTTTCTACGGGAATTTGGAGGAATGATATGCAAAGATACACCAATTCAGGCAGTATAGTTCAATAATCGAATTATGCATGGTTTTAATATAGACGCTAAAAATTTTAACTTCACGAACTAAACCTTAACAACCCAAACCTATGATCTACGACATTAAACACGCGGAGAAGCAATCAAGGGGTGAGCTTTTACTGCGAACCATCTTCGGCTGGCTCTACATGTATCTGCCACACCTCTTTGTTCTTATCTTTCTTGGCTTATGGGGAGCTATCCTTGGTTTTATTTCATTCTGGATTATCCTGTTCACGGGTCGTTATCCGGAAAGCTTTTTTGAATTCCAGGTGAAATTAATTCGCTGGCAGGCACGTCTGAGTGCGCGTCAGTTTAACCTGATTGATGGCTATCCTGCTTTCGGGCTCGATGTAGTTGATCCTCCGGTAGTCGTGGAGATCCCGTACCCGGAAACATTAAGTCGCGGAACCTTGCTGCTCAAGTTCTTCTTCGGCTGGTTATACGTAGCCATCCCGCATGCGTTCTGCTTATTCTTTCTGGCGATCGGTGTTTACGTTGTGCTGTTCCTTGGATGGTGGATCATTCTGTTCACGGGTCAGCTTCCGGTTGGCATGCATAACTTCCTGGTGGGATTTCTGCGCTGGAATCAGCGTGTTAGCTTATACCTGAGCAATATGACAGACGTCTATCCTCCATTTTCTTTATCTTAATTCTTTAAAACTGTCTTATGGAATACTACCCTTTGCAGCAACCGGAAGAAATTCCGGAGCGTGAAAAAGAAGATGCAATGGGCTCATATCTGATGATGTTTGCAGCGGTAGCAATCGGCTTGCCGCTGCCCATCATCAACCTGATTGCCTCCATTATCTATTACTTTATTAACCGCAAGAAAAGCAGATTCATTCATTTTCATTGCCTGCAATCACTGCTCACACAAATTCCCACAACAATCATCAATTGGGTTGCTGTAATCTGGGCCGTTACGATTTTCTTTACCGACCGCATTACCACAGAAGTATTCTGGGCCTACGTAATCTTTGCCGGACTTTCCACCACACTGTATTTTATTGTCAGTCTGGTTGCAGCGTTCAAGGCGCGACAGGGAAAGATGTATTACTTTTTATTTTTTGGAAACATTGCCTACCAGGCAGTTTATCGTGTAAAAGCTTCTGACAGCATTTCGAACAGCGAACCTGTAAATAAACCTCCTTTCTGATAGTATGGGCAGTCGAATGATTCGTGACCTTATTATTCTGCTTACCATAGCAGGTATTTTGTTTGCAGGCGGATACTTTCTTGTGCGGGAGATTAATAAAAGCGATCTCGAGCTTAGCTACAGCGTTTCCATTGAGCAGGAAGAGGCGTTGGGTGATGTACTGAAAGACGTGATGATTGATGAGTACAAGCTGGTAGAAGATAACCTGGCGGATTCTGCTATTCAGGTAATTAAGGCCAGACTGGTTTCTGCGATTGACTCAACACCGTATCGCTACGAAATAAAAATCATCAAGAGTGAACAAATCAATGCATTTACCATGCCGGGTGGAAATATCTATATTTTCTCAGGTTTGATAAAAGCTGCAGAAGGCCCGGATGAAGTTGCAGCCGTATTGGCGCATGAGATCGGTCACGCAGAGAAACGGCATGTGGTTACCAAGCTCATCAACGATATGTCGGTGACCGCAGTGCTGAGCATTCTCTCAGGCGGTGATCCAAGCCTGGTTGCCGAAATCCTGAAATCAATAGCAGGGAATAAGTTTAACCGCGAGCAGGAGATGGAAGCGGATAAGTTTGCGTTACAGCTGCTGGAAGATGCACAGGTGCAACCCAAATCACTCGCGCGATTTTTTGAGCGGCTGAATGATAAAGACCTCGATTATAATGAGGATTTGGAAATACTGATGACTCACCCGCACAACAACAGGCGGATTGAACAGGCCCGCAAATACAAAACAAGTAACAATTTTAAAGCTGAACCATTCAACCTCGATTGGGCAAAAGTTACGGGCTCATTGGAATAATACAGCAAACGTCATGCTTCGGGTTCAATCCTCAACATGACGTTTCTGTTCTCTATCAGGGGATGCTTCGGGCACAACCCTTCAGTATGAATGTGCTTTAGCCTTTCGCCAACTCCGTATTGATGTGGATTTTTACATCTTCGCTTACCACCATGCCGCCTGATTCTGTCAACGCGTTCCAGGTTAAGCCATACTCTTTCCGGTTGATTTTCCCGTTGATCTCGAAGCCAGCTTTGGTATTTCCCCACGGATCAACCATTGTTCCGCCAAACTCAACCGTAAACTCGATTGGTTTTTTTGTTCCGCGGATCATCAGGTCACCGGTTAATTTATAGTCATCGCCTTTAACTTTCACTAAAGTTCCGTTAAAATCAATTGTTGGGTATTGCTCCGCTGCAAAAAAGTCTGGGGATTTTAAATGTCCGTCACGATCCGCCTGATTTGTATCAATGCTGTTTACATCCAGGCTAAAATTCACGGAAGCTCCGTCAAAATCATCGCTATTGGATTCAACACTGCCATTGAATTTTTTAAAGAAGCCTGTTACGGTAGAGATCACCAAATGCTTTACTTTGAATTGCACTTCGGTATGTGTAGGGTCGATAGCCCATTTAGTTTGGATACCAGTTTTTGTTGTCATAAAATATGTGTTTGTGTTTGATTAAGTACACGACAAAAGTAGGTTAGGGGTTCAGGTTTTATCTTGAACCAGGTTAAGAAAGAGGCAGCCTCGACTTGAACCAGGTTAAGAACTTCGCTGCCATGGGCTGCGATCCTCAGAACTATTCCGGCATCCCCTTATCGGTTTATCTTTTAATTTCCGGAGCGTTTCCGCCTGATCTTGCTCAGGAATTCAGGTGTGATACCGAGGTAGGAAGCAATGTATTTCAGCGGAACATATTGTTCCAGCGAAGGATAGCGTTTGCTGAAATTTTCATAGCGCTGATCGGCTGTTACCGATAAATTCTGAATAAGCCTGTGCTGATGCGATACGATAGAGTTTTGAAACAGGATCCGGAAATACCGTTCGAGCTTCGGCAGCTTTTCGAGCATGGTTTCCATGTCGTCTTTGGGAAGATAGAACACTTCGCTGTCGGCCAGCGCGCGGGTAGAGTAGATCGAAGGTTCTTCCTTGGTAAAGCTGTGCAGGTCGCCTGTCCACCAGCCGGCCATGGCAAACTGGATTACATGATCTGTTCCGTCTGCATCGGTAAAATAAGTCATGAGACAGCCGCTGTTCACGTACACAAAATTTGTACTCACCTTTCCAACCTTCTCGATAAACTCGCCTTGCTTGATTTTGGCAGGAATGAATAAGGATGAGAAGTAAAGCGTTTCCTTTTCCTCCAATGAGACGTGCTTGTTGATTTGTGAAATGATCCCGGAAGCATCCATGCGGTAAATTTAAGATTTAAGATTTCAGATTTGTGGTTTTTATCACGTATATCCTCAATCTTAAAACTATATCTTTGCTCCGTGATCGATCCAGAACGTTTCCGGAAACAAAACAACATGCAGCTGGCGAACAACAAGAAATATTTGTTGTCGCTGAAGAAAAAAGATCCGCGCAAGGTGGACGATGCATTTCATGAATTGCACGAGGAGGTTTTCGAAGAAATGGATTGCCTCACGTGCGCCAACTGCTGCAAGACCACCAGTCCGATTTTCTACGACACGGATATCGAACGTCTGGCAAAACACCTGCGCATGAAACCCGTGGAGTTCGCAGATCAATATCTAAAAATTGATGCCGATGGCGATCAGGTTTTGAAAACCGCACCCTGTCCGTTTTTAGGAGATGATAATTATTGCCACGTGTACGAAGCGCGGCCGAAAGCCTGCCGCGAGTACCCGCATACCGACCGGAAGAAGATGGTACAGATCCTCGAGCTCACCCACAAGAACACGCAGGTGTGCCCGGCTGTGTTTGAGATCGTGGAGCGACTGAAGAAAGTCATTTGATTTAGTAACTTTCAGTTATGAAAAAACTGATTGTTCTTTTTCTGTTAATTCTATCGATCGGAGTATCGGCCCAACTCCGCCTCCCTTCAATCTTCACGGATCATATGGTCCTCCAGCGCGAAGCAACTGTACCCGTTTGGGGCTGGGGTTCACCAGGCTGGGAAGTAAGCATTGAGACCAGCTGGGATACTGCAACGATCAAAACAACTGTTTCCAACAAGGCGCAATGGAAAGCTGAGCTGAAAACTCCGAAGGCTGGCGGACCATATACGATCACGATCAAATCGGGTGATGAAATAAAAACGATAACGGATGTCTTGTCGGGTGAGGTGTGGCTGTGCTCCGGGCAATCAAATATGGAATGGCCGATGACGCTTACTGATGGCAAGACTTTAATACCAACCATTAATGATCCCAACATTCGCCTTATGCACATTCCGAAGTCCGGAGCATCAACCCGACAAGAGCATGGTGAAGGGCAGTGGACAGCTTGCGACAAGAATACGATTCCAAGCTTCAGCTCTGTTGCTTACTTTTTTGGAAAGAAATTAAATACTGAATTGAATGTTCCCATAGGGTTGATCAACGCAAGCTGGAGCGGCTCGAATGCCGAGTCGTGGACACCGAATGAATTGGTTGTTAATAATCCAACACTTGCCGAAGCTGCAAAAAAGCAGGAACACAACATGTGGTGGCCAAATGAGCCGGGATCAGTCTTCAACAGCATGATTATGCCAGTAATTCCATTTAAGATTGCCGGAGTGATCTGGTACCAGGGCGAGAGCAATATTGTTTCCGCATCAAGCTATAAACCGTTAATGGAAACGCTGATTACCGGCTGGCGCAAGGAATTTAAAACTGAGTTTCCATTTTATTATGTGCAGATCGCACCGTTTGAATATGAAGCGGATAGAAGCAGCATGCTACTTCGCGAACAACAAGTAAAAATGCTGCAGATCCCAAAAACCGGGATGGTCGTAATCAGCGATCATGTTGATAATGTGAAAGACATTCACCCGGTAAATAAGAAACCGGTTGGCGATAGGCTGGCAAACATTGCGTTAAGTGAAGTGTATGGAAAAAAAGGAATTACATATCTGCCTCCGCTTTACAAGTCGATGAAGGTAGAGAAAGATAAGATCCGGGTCTCATTTGATAACGTAATGGCATTGACTTCAACAGGCGGGGAGCCAAAAGAATTTATGATTGCGGGTGCCGATAAAAAATTCTATCCGGCCAAAGCGAAGATTGAAGGTAACACGGTTGTTGTTTCAGCAAAAGAAGTGAAGCAGCCGGTAGCGGTTCGTTTTGCCTGGGGCAATGCAATCATCGGAAATTTA
>CAZHQP010000135.1:0-7637 GCA_964534735.1 uncultured Roseivirgaceae bacterium | reverse complement strand
AAGTGATCGTACGGAGAATCAGCATGAAGAAGGGTTTGTCTATTTTGATCAGGAATTGCTCGAGTTGCTGGAGCTTCCCGTTATTTCGGGCAATTTAAAATATGCGCTAACCGATCCCAACTCGATTGTGATTACCAGGAGAAAAGCAGAGAAATATTTTCCGGGTGAAGATGCGATCGGGAAAACGTTTGTGATCAACAATGATGATAAGAAGCTTTTCAAAGTAGGTGCCGTAATTGAAGATTTTCCAGCGAATTCTCACCTGCAGTTTGATTTTCTGATGACATTAACCGGAGTTGAATTCTGGCCCGGTGAGCAATCGTGGTGGATGGCGAGCAATTACCAGATTTATGTTACCCTTAAACCGGGAACCGATGTTAAGCAGGCAGCTGAAAAGATCAAGCGCGGGTTTATTGAAAAATACTACAAGCCTGCCTTAACTGCTTCCGGAGCCGTGGGATTTGAAAAAATATTGAACTCTGCCAGTTTCGAATTGCAGCCGATGGATAAAATTTATCTTGACGGAACTGTTCGGGACGATCTTCCGCATGGCGACATCCGTTTCATCTGGTTGTTCAGCGCTATTGCCATATTCATTGTTATTATTGCCTGTATTAATTTCATTAACCTTTCTACTGCACGTTCGGCCAACCGGGCAAAAGAAGTCGGGCTTCGAAAAACACTGGGCTCTTTCAGGAGTCATCTGATCAAACAATTTTTAACCGAGTCATTTCTATTCAGTATTATCGCGATCACCGCGGGTGTTCTGCTAGCGTGGCTGCTGTTGCCGTATTTTAACGTGCTTGCATCGCGAACACTCACGTTTCCGTTGGGGTGGTGGCTTATTCCCGGAGTGCTTGTTGCATCGGTTATTATCGGAATTGCAGCCGGGCTATATCCGGCATTTTATCTTTCTTCCTTTAATCCGGCCAGTGTTTTAAAAGGCTCGGTGAGCCAGGGAAGTAAAAGCTCGTCCACCCGAAGTGCATTGGTTGTCTTTCAATTCACAACATCCATTGTACTCATCATCAGTACGGTTGTTATCTATCGGCAGATGAGTTATATCCTGAACAAGAAACTTGGTTTTGAAAAAGATCAGGTAGTGATGCTGCAGGGAGCCAATGCACTGGGCGACAAGATTCCCGCATTAAAAAATGAGCTGCTAAAGCTTTCACAGGTCGAACATGTAAGCGTGAGCGATTACCTGCCCATCCAGGGATCAAAGCGTGACGGCAATACGTTCCATAGAGAGGGGATGGATAAAATCGAGCGGGGTGTAACCGCTCAGAAGTGGGTAGTTGATCAGGACTATATAAAAACTTTAGGGATGAAGATACTCGAAGGCCGTGACTTCAATCCTGATATGATCAGCGACTCAACATCCATTATCATTAATCAAACCATGGCCAAAGAGCTCAACCTGGTTGATCCAGTCGGAAAGGTGATCCAGAACTGGCAGAAGTATACCGTTATCGGAATTGTGGAAGATTTTCATTTTGAATCCATGAAAAAGAATATCAGCCCGGTTTGCTTTGTGGTTGGATCGAGCCCGTCTATCATTTTGTTAAAGGCTAAGAGCCGGAATATGAAAGAAACGATAACGGCAATTTCTGCGGTGTGGAACAGGTTTTCACCGAATCAGGCTATTCGGTTTAATTTCCTAAGCGAGCGGTATGCATCAACCTATTCGGATGTTGACCGTATGGGCAGGATATTTACAACCTTTGCATTGCTGGCGATCATTGTTGCATGTTTGGGATTGTTTGCGTTGTCAGCGTTTATGGTTGAGCAGCGAAGCAAGGAAATCAGTATTCGCATGGTGCTCGGTGCATCGGTTAATACCGTGTTCAGGCTAATGACCCAAAATTTCGTTTTTCTTGTTTTGATTTCATTTTTACTGGCGGCTCCGATTGCGTGGTTCTTAATGCAGCAGTGGCTGAAGGATTTTATATACAAGATTGATCTTACCTGGGATATCTTTTTGATTTCCGGTGCGTGTGCATTGCTGGTGGCGCTTGCTACAGTAAGCTATCAGGCCATTAAGGCTGCGGTGGCTAACCCGATTACAAATTTACGATCGGAATAAGCAGGAAGCTGAAAGCGCAACTTGTTGCATGTGATTCCATCTGGATCACTTTTAGTCAGCTATTTTTAGCAGATTTTTTTTGACTGAACGCATCAACTATACTCATTATTGAATCTGAGTAGACAAGACATCATCTATTTACTTTATCAAGCGATCATCAATACATTGGTGAGTGGATTTTGTGGTTGTATCTCTGCTGGATACCACTCGTGATCGAATTAATTCGTTTCGCGAGAATTCTGCGTCTTTTCACAATTTTGTACTAAAAAGTTTTTTTGGCTATGACAAATTTTGGAAAAAAACATCATGAGAAGATTCACAATTTTTATAGGTCTGATTCTCAGTGTAAATTCAATAGCTGCACAAAACCGGGAATTAGCTGCTGATTTGCTTTATGCCATTCATATTCACGATACTGCTCAGGTAGTTAAATCTGAACTTGTTTCTCTTGAAGCATTTGAGAAATTAGTTAAGAAATACCCGAATGAATGGCTTCCATCTTATTGGGCTGCTTATTTGTGTACGCAAATTGCCCGGTTAGACGGGCGAGACCCCGGTTTTCCGAAAAGCCTTAGCTACGAAGAAATGATTGGCAAAGCGGAGACGCATTTTGCGGCTTGTAAGGCGAAAGCGATAAATATAAATACAGTGGAGAAATCGGATTTACACGCTATGCAGGGATTTATTTACACTTTTTTAAGAAAAGCAATAAATGATAAGTACGATTCCCTGGTGCAGCGTGAGTATAAAAAATCTCTGGCGATAAATCCTTTAAATGTTAACCTTCAGATTCAATTTGCAATTGGACTATCCAATCGAGCAGGCAGCAGTTATCAGGATTTGGTAACAGCGTTGGGTATTTTCGAATATAACCGGATTTTTTTTGGCAAAATTGACAATCGTGCATTAACGACCTATTATGCTAAGGATTTTGTTGATTTTTGGCGGAGAAATACCGAAGAAAAACTAACGAAAATGATTTCGTCACCTTGAGTACGGAATTCAAAAATCAATCTGTATCAGATCCTGTTCGCCTGAAGTTTAATCAGCTTTGTGCGGGATGGACTATTTTTTTGGCAATTGATGTATTGAAAAAAAGTATCTGGATCGCAGATAAGAATTACATCAGTTGCTTTTATATCCCCGGGTTTCTGGTATGGATTTTCTTGTCTTATTTATTGTTGAAGATATTTAACTGGTCATCCCGCTACAGCCTGATCAAGAGACTTGGGATAATGTTTATTGCAGGAATCCTTGCGGGAATCTCAAAGCATACAATTTCTCTTCATGTTTACTCGTGGCTGGGAGGGGAAAATTTTCAACCTCCGCTTGAAAGACTTAAGGCATCGTTTTTCTATATGGAATCCACAATTATCGCGTGGATAGTTTTGATTATTTATTTCGTAATAGAATTTTATAGATCTTATCAAACTCAATCAGTCAGATCAATGCAGCTCGAATCAGAACTCATTCAGGCACAGCTTCGGGCATTGAAAATGCAACTCCAGCCTCATTTTCTTTTTAATACTCATAACTCAATTATTACACTTATTCGATCCGGTAGAAATGAACAGGCTATTAAAATGCTTCTTGGATTGAGTGATCTGCTGCGTTTCTCCCTTACCCGAAGCGCAGAGCAAAAAATAACATTAAAAGAAGAACTTGACCTGCTCGCGATGTACCTGTCTATTGAGTCAGAGCGTTTTGAGGACGGATTAAAGATCGGTTTTGATATTGAAGAGGATTCTCAGCAGGCCATGGTGCCAAATTTTATGCTTCAACCGCTTATTGAAAATTCCATCAAGCATGGCATATCCAGGAATATCGGTAATTCGGATATTGAGATAAGTGCAAGACAACGAAAGGGGTATCTTGGAATTTCAATTTATAACACTGCGCCATCGTTAGGGGACGATTGGAGCATAGAACGGCAAACCGGTATCGGATTAGCGAATACGATAAACCGGCTTCGCCAGTTATATGGGAATGATTTTGAGTTTAAGCTTTCAGATTATGCTGATGGTGTGATGTTAGACATTAGAATTCCTTATGAAACTTCAGTAAAATAATGATTCGTGCATTGATTGTTGACGATGAAAAGAAAGCCAGGGAAGGCTTGAAACTACTTTTGGCCAGAGATCATGACATTATTATAGTCGGAGAGTGCAAGGATGGCCTTGAGGCAATCGCTGCTATCCGTGAACAAGAACCGGATATTGTTTTTCTGGATATTCAAATGCCTGAGGTGAATGGATTTGATGTTTTAAACAGTATATCGTATAAAATTCCGGCTGTAATTTTTACGACAGCATATGATCAATATGCTGTCAAGGCTTTTGAGCTTCATGCTATTGATTATCTGTTGAAGCCATTTACTGAAGAAAGATTTTATAAATCTTTAGATTTTGCGAAAGCGTATCTTATTCATAAAAATAATAATGCACTAACGTATAAGATTGAAACCGTTCTCAAAGAATATATTATCGACCATAAGCTTTCGGATCAGAATTTTTTCATTCATCAAACTCACACTTCCCGGCAAAACGTAAACAAGTTTGCCGTAAAAGTCAATGGCAAGATTTTGTTTATTAATATAGCTGATGTGCGGTATATTGAGGCGCTGGATGCTTATGTTAAAATTTTTATTAAAGATAATTTTGTTCTTTTAAAAGAAAGCATGCGAGAAATGGAGAAACGTCTTTCGCAGTTTGGATTTATCCGGATACACCGCTCCTGCATGATTAATGTATACTGGCTTTCAGAAATTGAACCTTATTTCAATGGGGATTTTTTTGTTAGACTCACCGATGGATGTAAATTAAAAGGAAGTCGTAAATATCGTGAATTACTCTCCCGGTATAAATAGGCAGTTGATACTAGGCCATTGAACTAACAGGCTCCACGGTATCAGGCAGTAACTCCGCAGTATAGTTGAATTTTTTTAACAGATTAATAACTTCATTGCACAGAATAAAGCTTGCTCCGGATTTTATTCGCAAAATCCTATCGCAATCCTCCAGGTCAAAATTCACAGAATAGTGCGGAAAGCTCGCGCTAATCAGATTGATTAATTGTTCAGCCTGTTCACCTGTCTCGACATTGGTTTTAAATACTTCAACAGTCTCCATAACGTATTTTTCCTGAATCAAACTTACGTGCATTCCGATGATTAAAGCCGTCTAATTACGACAATGAAGCGGGCTGTTCACGACATTTTATCTGTCAACCGCCACTTTTCGAACATATATGACCGCTGCATCCCCCAAATGGAATTTCGACCTGAGACAATTCAGGATCATAGCTCCATCCTGCCTTCAGCAAGGATTGTCATTACCCTGCTTTAGCCAGGTAATGACCAATCAATTTTATACCCCCGAAATCTTTAGCTTTTTGTGATAGAAGACATACGATGCAATTCCAAGTCCAAAGAAAATCAGCATTATCGAAGTGTCTGCAGTGATCATGTGTGTGGCATAAAATGAGTACACCGCACTGATCATATCCAGGAAAAGCCCTGCATAGGCCCATTCTTTTACGCGTGGGAACCCGGGAACTAGTAATGCGATCACACCGAGTACTTTCATGACGGCTATGTAATTCACAAAGTATCCGGGATATCCGAGTAATTCTGTTATAAACTTGTAGCCTTCCTCATTTGGAATGCAGGTTGAAGCTATCGCAAGCGCAAAGAGTACAGTAAAGACCCAATAGAGAATGTTAATTGTTTTTGGTTTCATAGGTTGGTTAGTTTAATAATTACAGCGTTTTAAGATATTCTTCCAGGCGTCCCATTGTCTGGCGATTGCCTTCAATGGCTCCGTATTTCTCAACAACAAAGTCGCGTCTTTCTTTGGTCTTAAATACCATGCGCATAGTGATCTCCGTTATGCTGCCCTTTGATTCGAAATTTACGGTCACTTCAAATTGTGCAGGATCATTGTCCAGATCAGACCCATGCGTATACGTAAGTAATTTTGGCTTTACAACTTCTTTGTACACGATCCGGTTTGGAAAATCAGTTCCATCGGGTCCATGCATAATGAAGCGCCAGACACCTCCGGGCTTTACGTTCATTTCGTGAATGGTGTTTGTGAATCCTGATGGGCCCCACCATTGAGCGATATGCTTCGGGTCGGTCCATGCTTCCCATACTAACTCACGTGGAGCTTTGAATTGACGGGTAATAAAAATTTCACGGTCTGCAGTGCTCATATTATTTTTTGGTTCGTTCGTTCATAATGAAGACACAAAACTCCATTTTGAAATGTATGAGTCTTAAGGAGCTTTAAGTCTACCCGTTCACCGATGTTTTTAAACAGCGGTATTCCTGTTCCCAGCAAAACAGGATTTATAAAAATCCAGATGTCATCAATCAATCCTTCCTGCATCAACAGGTGAGATGCTGACGGACTACCAAAGATTATGATTTCTTTTCCGGATCCCTGTTTCAGCTTTTGTACTTCTGAAGCAATGTTATCGCTAATGATCCTTGTGTTCTTCAGGTTCTTACCTTTCAGTGTTTTGGAGATCACCACTTTGCGAACGTTACTATACCAGCGTGCATGGTGTATATCATGTTTAGAAGCGTTCGGCTGGTCGGCTGCAGTAGGCCAGTAGCCTTCCATCATATCGAATGTAACCCGGCCATACAATGCTGTATCGGACGCATCAGTACGCTCGGCTGCGTAATCAAAAATTTCTTCATCAACCTTAATCCAATCCATTTGCCCTTCAGGTCCGGCTACGAATCCATCAAGCGATACATGCATAAATTGAACAACTCTTCTCATGATCTTAATTTCATTTAACGTTTTTTATAAAATTTTCCAGCCGATCAAAATTCTGTTCATTGGCAGGAACCACGAGTTCTTTAATCTTATCAACCTCCCCATCATCTTCAAACACCATTGTAAAGCTGAATTTTGTTTTGTTGCCTGCAGCTTCAAAACCTAATGTCATCGTAAAGAAATGCACAGGCAAATGGTGGATAAACACAACTCTTTCATTGGGAATAATTTCTAAAAACTCGCAACGATTATCATAATTGGTTCCATCCGGACTGTGCATCGTAAACTTCCATGTTCCGCCCGGCTTGAATTCAAATTGTTCGATCGTGTTCGTGAATCCCTTCGGTCCCCACCAGTGCTTTAGATTTTCCGGATTCGAAAAAGCTTTGAAAACTACGTTTGGCAGAGCATCAATCACCCGCGTGCTGATGATCGTTTTGTTTTTGCTATCAACTATTGCTGAGCTCATTGCTGAATGTTTTTAAGGTGTGCATCTAACTGATCGAATGTTCCGCCAAACCCTTGTTCCATGGAAGAGAATAAATTCCGGTAGCTTTCGCGTTCTTCTGCTGTACCATTGATCGGCTCACCGCGCAGTGTGATGGTTGTTTTACCTGCATATTCAGTTAACGTCCAGCTGTTCAGGATCTCGCTCGGAAATTTTATCGGGAAAGGCGCGGGAACAATGTTGCCAGCTTTATCAGCAAAAGAAGAAATGAATACAATTTTCTCAGGCCGGACTATTTCTTTGTAAACAAATTTTC
>CAZHQP010000134.1:0-7689 GCA_964534735.1 uncultured Roseivirgaceae bacterium | reverse complement strand
ATGTTTTTCAGCACGTCAATGAAAGGCGAAACTTCTGTGGCGATGGGGCATTTGCCGGATGGATTGTACATTCTGAAAGTACAATCAGGTGGACGCAGCATCACACGTAAAATTTTAAAAAGTCAAACGATTTCAGTACGATGAAACAATTTATCGCTACCCTCATCTTTGTACTGATCAGCAGCTTTGTTTGGGCCCAACCGGGTGACCCGCCACCTGATCCAGGCGAACCAGTTCCAATTACGGGCATCGAAATTCTAATTGGCGCCGGTGCTGCGCTCGGATTGCGGAAATTTTATCAGAAGAAAAAATCAGAATAAGAAAATACGTTGCTCTCTGACTTAGTTACCAGATTATCCATTCTACCGAGGTGGATCATTATTATCATTGATCTTGCAATCGTAGCATTTGCGGCAAGTATAAGCTATCTCATACGCTTTAATTTTAACTGGAATGAAGTACGTCAGTTCAATCCCACACTGGGACTGAGTGTAATCATTGTGAGTTCCTTTGTCGCGATTACAATTACTAAAAGTTACAAGGGAATTGTCCGTTACACAGGGATTGAAGACGGTATTCGGGTGCTGAAGACCAGTTTTTTTACCCTGTTGATATTGCTGGTAATTAATCTATTGGTTTACTATAACGTTAGTAAAAATCTGATTCCGTATTCCGTTGTTCTGACAACCTTCTTTGTATCTTTTTTGTTTCTCTTTTTCTATAGACTGCTCGTAAAGAATATCTTCTCATACTATCTGTCTGATCTTTCTGATGCGAAACGCGTTATGATTTTTGGTGCAGGCCAGTCTGGACTCATTACTAAACAAGTAATGGATTCGGATTTACGAAGCAACTATAAGGTTATGGGCTTTATTGATGATGATATTCACAAGGCCGGCAACATTATCAATGGCGCACCCATATATTCCAGTACGGTTGATTGGATAAAGCTCCTTCAGTTAAACCGCGTTAATGAGCTGGTTATTTCGGTGCGGGATCTTCCGGTAGAAAGAACCAACGAAATAGTTGATACCTGTCTGAAAGCGCATGTGAAAGTAAGAACGGTACCGCCCGTTGAAAAGTGGGTTAAGGGCGAACTCAGCATTAAACAGATAAAAGAAGTCAAGATTGAAAATTTACTCGGACGGGAGACAATCAAACTTAACAATTCCCTGATCCAGGAAGAGATATCCGAAAAGGTGATTTGCATTACGGGCGCGGCTGGATCCATCGGGAGTGAATTGGCGCGGCAGGTTTCATCGTATAATCCATCAGTATTGGTTTTGGTCGATCAGGCCGAGTCTCCCTTGTACGAAATAGAGCGCGAGCTCAGAGATCGTTTTCTGGCTTGCAAGATTCACGTCTTTGTCGCAGATATCTGTAACCGTGACCGTATGGAGTACTTTTTCCGGGAGTTTAAGCCAGAGATTGTATTTCATGCCGCAGCCTACAAACATGTTCCCATGATGGAGAGCAATCCGGCAGAAGCAGTGATGTGTAATATTCTCGGGACGCGGTCACTGGCCGATTTATCAATGCAGTATCAGGTACGGAAATTTGTCATGATTTCAACTGACAAATCGGTAAATCCTACCAGTGTTATGGGCTGCAGCAAGCGTATTGCAGAAATATATGTACAGTCATTAAATAATCACTATGAAGCGCTTGGCAGTGCTCACACAAGTTTTGTAACAACCCGGTTTGGTAATGTGTTGGGGTCAAATGGATCTGTAATTCCTTTTTTTAAGAAACAGATCGATGCCGGAGGGCCGTTAACAGTTACCCATCCGGAAATTACCCGATACTTTATGACAATTGCAGAGGCCTGTCAGTTAGTATTGGAAGCCGGAGTAATGGGTAGAGGAGGTGAGATATTCATATTCGACATGGGAAAGCCGGTCAGAATTTATGAGTTGGCGAAGAAGATGGTAATGTTATCAGGCCTAGAGTTGGAAAAAGATATTAATATCGTTTTTACCGGCCTGCGGGAAGGCGAGAAGCTATACGAAGAACTGCTCAATGACAAGGAAAATACCATCCCTACACATCATGAAAAAATTCTGAAAGCGAAAGTAGCTGAATATCCGTATAACGATATCGACAACCTCGTCCACTTGTTATCGGAACTGGTGAATGACCGGAATGAGCTTAAGATGGTGGCACTCATGAAAGAAATTGTGCCGGAGTTTAAGAGTAACTATTCGAAATACGAAATCCTGGATCGCGATCATTAGGCGCTATCTGCGCCTTTTCATCTGCCTTCTCTTCTGATTGTACATTCTTTGCTGTGAATTCAGGAAATCAATCGGTACGTAATACTGTACTTTAACATTAAACAAAATATATCCATCGTTCGTATCCGGATTGCCACGCACAACATTTGAATAGCCAGGACTTGTGGGATCATATACGGCCGGTACCGGAAGACCTTTTTTAATGTAGCGTTCTGCTCTTCGATCCGATAGTGCTCTGGCGAGGTCGCTGGTTAAAGAAGCCTGGTCCGGAAACTCACGACTGCTCACATCATCCAGGTGATCCGAAAATGTCAACCGATAACCTGCTTCCAGAATAACATTCCAAAAGGGATCACATTTTAACTTAACCCCCAATCCAAATGGAATTACCGGTATTACCCGACTATATTGTCTGCCTTCTGTTTGCAGGGGTGCCAGTGCGACAACATCTCCATTGTATCGTGTTTTGGGATTAAAATAGAGAAGTCCTACACCGGCAAAACCGTATAGATTTATCGCGGGGCGCTGGTAAAATCTTGGGCGATTGGGAAACAGGTATACTGCTCCGGTAGCATCTAATTCAAAATTATTTGAAAAGAAGGACAGGTTTCGCTGAACACGATCACTATTCGCATCTTCGTCATCTCCGGCAATCATAAACCATGACAGCTCGGTGCGTACGCTGATCCTGTTATACAGATAGTACTCTGCTCCAACAACAATGTTAGGTCTGTATTTTCCTAATGAGTTGGGGTTTACCAATTCACCGAAGTAATGCGCGGTCCCGGTACCCACAGTAGCAATTAAACTGCGTTCCCTGCGGATAGCATAGAAACTTTGTCCAAAGCTGAGCTCAGTAACTAAAACCAAAAAGACTGCTGCAATCGGTAAAAACCTCATACGGGGCTGTAATAATCAACCAAGGTAAGAAATATTGGCCTTTTTAAAAATCTCTATTTACCAGCCAAAACCTCTTTTACCTTCTGGGCAGCATCTTTTAAAACAATGGCAGAAAACACTTTCAAGCCAGATTGTTCGATGATTTTAGCGCCTTCCTCGGCATTGGTGCCCTGCAGGCGTACAATAATAGGCACGCGGATATCTCCGATCTTTTTATAGGCTTCAACAACACCGTTGGCAACCCGATCGCAGCGAACGATACCGCCAAAAATGTTAATCAGAATTGCTTTTACATTAGGGTCTTTCAGAATAATTCTAAAACCAGCCTCAACCGTTTCGGCATTGGCGCCACCACCCACATCCAGGAAGTTAGCGGGCTCACCGCCCGACAACTTGATGATGTCCATTGTGGCCATTGCCAACCCGGCACCGTTTACCATGCAACCCACGTTTCCGTCAAGCTTAACGTAATTAAGTCCGGCTTTTCCCGCTTCTACTTCCAATGGATCTTCTTCTGTAATATCGCGAAGTTCAGCCAGATCTTTATGACGGTACAGGGCGTTATCGTCCAGATTGACTTTTGAGTCAACCGCTAAGATTCTATTATCGGATGTTCTCAGCAAAGGATTAATCTCAAACATGGAAGCATCCAGTCCGAGATATGCATTATACAGCGAGTGAATGAATTTTACACCTTCTTTAAAAGCATTTCCTTCCCAGCCCAGGGCGAAAGCAATCTTTCTTGCCTGGAATGCCTGAAGTCCAACCATTGGATCAACCCATTCTTTAATGATCTTTTCAGGATGGTTTTCAGCAACCTCCTCGATATTCATACCACCTTCAGTGGAAGCCATGATAACCGCTGAACCGGTTGAACGATCCAGGAGAATGCTCATGTAGTATTCTTTTGGCTCGGATTCGCCCGGATAGTAAACATCTTCAGCAATCAAAACCTTGTTAACTTTCTTTCCTTCAGGGCCTGTTTGGATGGTCACCAGTGTTCCGCCTAAAATTCCCTTCACTTTTTCAGGTACTTCCGCCAGGCTTTTAGCCAGGACAACACCTTTTGAACCGGTTTCCTTTACCGTTCCTTTTCCACGACCGCCTGCATGAATCTGGGATTTTACAACAAACCATTTTGTACCGGTTTCAGCCTGAAGCTCTTTGGCAGCATTCACTGCGCTGTCGAGTGTATCTGCAACAATGCCGCGCTGGATGGCCACACCGTATTTCTTAAGAATTTCTTTACCCTGATATTCGTGTATATTCATGGAGGTTGGATTTTGTTGTGAAACTACCTTATTTAAACATTTATTTCAAGCAATAATACAGTGAATGATGCAATGGTAAAAGCTTCGGGAATCCACAAATCCTATGGCGCACTTAACGTGCTGAAAGGCATTGAGATGGAGGTAAAAAAGGGGGAAGTAATCTCGATTGTGGGTGCCTCAGGGGCCGGAAAAAGTACGTTGCTTCACATCCTGGGAACGCTGGACACACCCGATACGGGAAGTCTTTCTATTGGGGGCGAGCGTATTTCAGGTAAATCTTCCAAAGCACTGGCAGCCTTCCGCAATCAATCTATAGGCTTTGTGTTCCAGTTTCATAACCTGTTGCCTGAGTTTACCGCGCTTGAGAATGTGATGATTCCGGGATTGATCGCCCGTAAAGATGATCGGGTACTCAAACAAAAAGCGAAGGATGTAATGGAGCTGTTGGGGATTTCACACCGGCTCGAACATAAGCCATCTGAACTTTCAGGCGGAGAGCAGCAGCGTACAGCAGTGGCACGGGCATTGATTAATGATCCTGCACTGATCCTGGCGGATGAACCAAGCGGAAACCTGGATTCAAAAAATGCGCAGGAACTACATCAGCTTTTCTTTGAGCTTCGGAAAAAACTTAATCAAACTTTCATTATTGTTACGCACAACCAGCAGTTTGCCGAAATGGCCGATCGCAAGCTGGAGATCAAAGACGGGATGGTTGTGTAAGACTATTAAAGTCTGTTTTTCTTGATGTAACGCGACTGCGCTTTAACACCATGCTTGGTAGTTTTCACGGTATTAGAATATGCGGGGCACTGGTATGCTTCAAAGGAGCATGACGACATTACTACTGCAAGGATTAAGCCGGCAACTAAGACAATCTTTTTCATTTTTGTGTGGGTCAGGGGTTAATTGACAGGTCAAAGATAGGGTGAGTGTCAACCGCGCACCTGGCACAATGAAACCTCATCAATTGGATGTAAGGCAATCAGTGTAAAATGTAATTTTTGAAAATTGAGATTGTTTTTTGTGCACAATCGCGCGTGAATCTTACGTGCAAAATGGTTTACTCCGGGTACTGTACACAGGTAAAAGTTTGAAAGAGAAATTGCACCAAAGTAAGCGTAAAAGTGTTGTCTGTCAGTAAGTTAAGATTTTTAATGCCCGTGATCATCAATCCGTTATCCGAGGGAAATCCTTACAGTAACGTTCAAATAACAATTACATACCCGGGTTAAGGGACTTTGTCGAAAAGTCTGAAAATTGTGCTGGAAAGCAGAGAATCTAATGTATGAGGATCTCTTCGGAAACATCCTCAACCTCAGCCAAACCCTTTTCATTTATGGCTGTGAGTCTTACTTTTTTGATCTCGTTGATCAGGATAGGATCGTATTTCGCGGTAACGCGGATGTAGTTCTCAGTGAAGCCGTGCATCATACCGTTCTCCACATCATTTTCAAAAAGCACCGAGTAGGTTTTTCCTAAATGCTCTTCGTAAAACTTTCTGCGCTTTTTATCAGATAGGATGTGCAGCATTTTAGATCGCTCGGCCCGGTCTTTCTGGTTCACAGCGTTTGGCATTTCTGCGGCAAGCGTATTATCTCTTTCTGAATACGTGAATACGTGGAGATAGGAGATGTTTAGCTCATTCAGGAATTGGTAAGTCTCCAGAAAATCTTCGTGTGTTTCTCCCGGAAATCCTACAATCACATCAACCCCAATGCAGGCATGCGGCATCTCGGTTTTAATCTTTTCAACCCGACTGGCATATAGCTCACGCTGATACCGTCTGCGCATTAATTTTAAAATCTTGTTTGAGCCGGACTGCAGGGGCACATGGAAATGCGGAACAAATCGTTTTGACTTGCCAACGAATTCAATAATATCATCCGAAAGTAAGTTCGGCTCGATGGATGAGATCCTGAAGCGGTCGATATTTTCGACTCCATCCAGTGCTTTTACAAGATCAACAAAGCGCTCTGCACGATTTCCGTTTTGCAAACCAAAGTCACCTGTGTTAACTCCTGTTAAAACCACTTCGCGTACTTCAGTGTCAGCAATTTCAGTAGCAGTTTTAATGATATTTAAAATACTATCGCTGCGGCTTGAACCCCTTGCCAGGGGAATGGTGCAGAACGAGCAGGAATAGTCGCAGCCATCCTGAACTTTTAAGAATGTTCTGGTACGGTCGTGCAGGGAGTAGGAGGTATTGAATGTATTTGCTGTCTCAACTTCAGTGGCATAAACTTCCGGTTGTGGCTTTCTTACAAATCCATCAAGCAATTCAACTAATCTGAATTTTTCAGCAGCGCCCAGCACGGCATCGACCCCCGGGATCTCGGATATCTCTTTAGGTTTTAGCTGGGCATAACAGCCGATGATTGCTACGTATGCATCGGGTGAAATAGCGCGCGCTTCCCGAACGATCTTATGGCATTTCTTATTGGCATTTTCAGTTACCGAGCAGGTGTTGATAATGAAGATGTCGGGCGTGTCGGTAAAATCGGCCTTAACATAGCCCTTCTGCTCAAACATCCGCGAAATCGTGGAAGTTTCCGAGTAATTGAGCTTGCAGCCAAGGGTGTAAAACGCGACTTTTTTCATACCGGACTGCAAAGATAATAAGATTTGAGAACCTGTCTTTCCTTGGCCATATAGACTCCGCTTTGTGTGACGCTCAGGATGACGGCAGGGGAGTTGCCACGCAGGCGTACATTTTATTCTGATTATAGACCGAGTCCATTTCTCCGATTTTGGTAATTGACTTGAAACCCGCTTGTGACAATAACTCTTTCAATTTGTTGAAAGCAATTGGATACGGAACCCAGGCATTTGACCGATCAGTATCGTACTCAACAAAGATTATTGTGCCTTTAGTATTGAGATGCTTCATGATTCTTTTAATGAAGCTAAACTGATCCTGTACATAATGCAATGAATTCGCCATGAGTATTCCATCCAGTGCATTTGGCAATGCAGCTGTTGTGAAATCAGCCTGCTGAAAATTAATCGTTACCTGATTATTGGGTGATACAATTGTATAATTGTCTTTATCAACAGCGAGGATTGTGCTGCCCGGTGCGAGCAATTGCGCCAGTGCTTTTGTGAATGTTCCGCTGCCGCTTCCCAGGTCGGCCCAATGAACTGCACTTTTTTCAAGAATCCCTTTCCGGATTAGCTCAATTGCGTCTGCATCCTTCATTATTCGCCAACGACAAACCTCCGGTGATAGTTCACCTGACCTAAATGATAGCTGAGATGTGCCGTTAAATGAATAAAGAAATGCA
>CAZHQP010000133.1:6618-7701 GCA_964534735.1 uncultured Roseivirgaceae bacterium | reverse complement strand
TGGCAGAATGTCACAATTAAAGACATTGAAAGCTCAATCCTGCGCATTAAGAACTACCCGACTTCCAAGAAGACCATCGTAATCAATCTGTGTGATGGTGATGAGACCAACGCGGTTCCGGGCTTATCGGTAATTGCTGAGCTGGAAAAGCATAACCTGATCTATACCGGATCAGATGATTTCTTCTACGATATCACCACCTCAAAGATCCCGATGAAACGGGCGTTTGATGCCCGCAAGGTACCTACAGCCAAATGGAAGGTGATTGAAGCCGGTGAAACCGAATTCAAATCGATCTTTAAAGAAGTTGGCAAGACCCTGATCGTGAAGCCGGCTATTTCTGCCGGAAGCATGGGCTTATCGGTAAAGAATGTGGTGAGCACAGAGGAGGAATTCAATGCTATCGTAACAGAGATGCGCAATGGTTACCGCGGCTGGAAACTTGATACAGGCGGTATCTTCGTTGAAGAGTTTGTAAACGGTCGTGAGTTCACCACGCTGGTAGTTGGATCATCTACCAAACCGAAGAGCGTTCATTGCTACACGCCTATTGAGCGCGTGTTTCATGCATCGCTTCCGGAGAAGGAACAATTCCTGTCATTCGACCGGCTTTGGGAAACCTACGATAATGAAAAGCCGATGCCTGAACAAGGCAATCTTTATAACTACAAGAAAGCGGATGAAGAATTGATTCCCATGTTGGAAGAGATCAGCATCAAGGCTTTTAAAGCAGTCGGAGGAATGGGCTACGGCCGTTTGGACATCCGCATGGATAAGGATACCGGCAAGTTCTATGTGCTTGAGATTAATGCCCAGTGCGGGTTGAGCGAGGATGAAGATTACACATCTATTGGTGCGATCCTGCGCTTCGATGAAAAATCATTCACGTATTTAATACTGGAAATATTGGAAGATGCCGTGATGCGTCACCAGTCTAAACATCAATGACCAATTTGTAAACTATGAAAGTTTGCGTACTTCAGCCTGACTATTCAACCACCAACGTAGATTACAAGAACTACGACCCGCAACGAAATCTTTCAAGCCTTATGCCGCAGCATCAGGTAGATCATGTTTTGTTAA
>CAZHQP010000133.1:0-6592 GCA_964534735.1 uncultured Roseivirgaceae bacterium | reverse complement strand
GACATCTTTGTAAACCTCTGCGAGGGTTATTTAGAGTGGGAAGTACCTTCTATTGATGTCATCAACTCGCTGGATCTGTTAAATCTGCCGTATACCGGCCCAAACGCAGTGCTATACGATCCGCCAAAGCCATTGATGAAGTATGTGGCCTATTGCGCGGGTGTAAAAACTCCGGCCTCATGGGAGGTAACGTCATTGAAAGATATTAAACAAGTACTGAATAAACTTTCATTCCCGATGTTTGTGAAGCCTGCAAAAGCAGGTGACAGCCTGGGTGTGGATGAAAAATCACTTGTAAATAATGAAGAAGAGCTAAAAGCCAAGATTGAAGCAACGTTAGCGGAATACCCGGAGCTTTTGGTTGAGGAATATATTGCCGGTCGTGAGTTTACGGTGTTGGTTAGTGCAAATCCGGATGGAAAATCCTGTCAGTCATATAAGCCTGTTGAATACCTTTTCCCGAAAGGAAGAGCGTTTAAAACGTATGCCTTAAAAACCTCTGAGCTTCATCCGGATTGCAATGTTCCGTGTAAAGATGCTAAAACGGATAAGGCTCTGCGGAAAGCTGCTGAACAAGTATTCACTGCATTTGGCGGAGTTGGTTATGCGCGGATGGATTTCCGCATGGATGAAAATAATGATATTTATTTCCTGGAGATCAATTTTACCTGCTCAGCATTTTATGAAGATGATTACCAAGGCTCGGCTGATTTCATCCTGAACTTTGATCCGGCTGGCAAAAGCGGATTTTTGAAAAACATTATTAACGAAGGTATTGCCCGCCATCGCGAGAAGCAGAAGAAATATGTATTGAAAGGTAGTTCGGTTTCCGGCTACGGAATCTTTGCAGCCCGTAACCTGAAAAAAGGTGAGATCATTTTTGAAGGGGAAGGCATGGCCCAACGCATTATCTCCAAAAAATTCGTGGATGCAAACTGGAGTGACCGTCAGAAAAAAGATTTCAGGCATTATGCCTATCCGATCAGCAAGGAAGTTTATATTCTTTGGGATCAAAACCCGGTAAACTGGTCGCCACAAAATCACAGCTGCAATGCCAACACAGCCTACCGGGGATTGAATGTGGTTGCCATGCGCAGCATTGCAGAGGGTGAAGAGCTGACGCTGGACTACGCGTTATTCCTGGACCATAACATTGAGCCATTTAACTGCCAGTGCGGGGCTGAAAACTGCCGGGGAGTTGTGTTCGGTAAAAAGGAAAATTCAATCACCAAGGCTAACGGCAGACGCATCAAGATCCCGATCTATGCCGGGCCGGTGAAATCAAAAGCGAAATAAATTTTAAAGTCTGCGAAAGCAGACTTTTTTATTGAGCTTGTGGCTGTGTATTATCTGATTTGATTCTGTAGAAAATTGTTTTGAAACTGAGGTGCAATAAGTAAGCTACCGGAGTCATAATAATTACCCACGCTACAATTCCGTACAGGGTTGACCACCACAAAACCCGCAACGCATTACCCAGGTCGTTGGCAAACATAGAAAAGATCTGAGAGATCGATAGGGGTAAAGGTTCTGCATTAAACAACCATTCGCCCGCCCGGATAAACGGAAAGTAGAGGAGGAATTGTAAGGGATATGCTAACTGATTCACAAGAAGCACAGCACCCGGATTCAATCTGAATAACCAGATCGCCAACAAGCAAAGCACTGTGCCAGATCCAAACACCGGCATTGTGGCCAACACAATCCCCAAACTTATTGCCCAGGCCAACTTGGAAGGCGTTACACCTTGCTTCAGAAAAGCGAGAATGGGGTCAACGATTTTCCTTTTCAGGAAAGCCCGCATTACCAGCTCAGGTTGTTAGGCCGTGTGTATACCATTTGCATAACGTTAATGTTGCGCATGTTAAATGCAGCTTCGCAATAACAAAGGTAATAATTCCACTTACGTTTAAAGGTTTCGTCAAAACCTAACTCTTTAATGCGGTGCCAGTTATCATTAAACGCATCGAACCAGAGGCGCAATGTTTTGCCATAATGCAGGCCCATATCCTCCAGGTTGACGAGCGTCATGTCGCTGGTGTTGTTTACGGCTTTATTGATGGCTCCGATAGACGGCAGTAACGATCCCGGAAAAATATGTTTCTGAATCCAGTCAACACCTTTTTTCAGGTTTTCGTATCGGCTATCCGGACAGGTGATTACCTGAATACCCAGCAAGCCATCTTTTTTAAGCAATGCGTAACATTTTTCGAAATAGGTTTCCAGAAACTTATGCCCAACTGCTTCCAGCATTTCGATGGAAACAATTTTATCAAACGTTCCTTGCAGTTCGCGGTAATCTTTTAATAGCACTGTAATCTTGTCTGACAACCCTTCTTTATCAACACGCTCTACCGCAAGCTTGTACTGCTCTTTTGAAATCGTTGCCGTTGTAACGGTACAGCCATAATTCTTCGCCATGTAAATCGCATTTCCGCCCCAGCCGGTACCAATCTCCAGTACGTGATCGGTTGACTTCAACTTTACGCGTTCAGCCAGTGCTTTGTATTTCTCATATTGCGCCTCCTCCAACGACATTTCAGGGTTTCTGAAATAGGCAGCAGAGTAGGTCATGGTTGGATCAAGAAATAGCGAGAAGAATTCATTGTTCAGATCATAATGTGCGCTGATATTTTTCTTTGAGCCGAGTTTCGTGTTTGCCCGGGTAGCATCCGAAAGTTTGTTGGCAAATTTCATCGCATTCACAGCCCAAAGCTTAATGTTACTGCCGGAGATCGTTGGAGCTTCGTCCACATTGAGGAGGAACCAGGAAATGACTTTTGTGATGTCGGGAGTATCCCAAACTCCATCCACATAGCATTCGCCAAATGCAACATCGCCATACAGTATACAGCGTTTCCAGAATTCATTCGAGCGGATCGTAATTTTCGCCCGAACAGGATGCTTGCCATCTCCCCAAACAAGTATCTCTCCGGAGGGCAAGATCATTTCGATCTGACCTTTTTCCATTTTCTGAAGCATACCCAGAATGATCTTTTGCCAAAGATTAGATGATGTTTTTATACTGTCGCGTGTAATGATACTTTCCATGATTATTCAGTTATTGATTTATGGGGCCTGAGTACGTTTTGCTGCAATTCCTTGAATGATGCTTTTTTATGATGCGTTACCTTTTTCAGCCAGAGTCTTAAGGCCTGCCAGTGAATGAGTGTAATGATCTGGATCGTGATAAACGGAAACCGAACTGCGTATTGAAACGTGTTCCAGCTTGTCAATGCTTTTCGTTTACCCGAAAGCGTGCTTAAGAAGAACCGTTTGCCGTGTTTATAGTCATCAATTCTTACTTTCAGTTTTTTACCTGGGATATCCAGATTAAAATGAAAGTCACTGTCCATATCAATGAAAGGCGACACGTAGAAATTCTTGGCCTGGTGCGTGCTGAAATTATTTTCGTTCAGCTTATCGGAGCCAAGAAAGTAAGGTTTCATCTCCCGGTACGTATTGCTGACTTCAACCACGCTACAGACAGGTTGGTTGCTCTTATCGTAACAGAAATAAAAAGAGACCGGATTAAACTGATAACCCAGCGTGCAAAGATTGGTGAGCAGCATAATCTTACCAATCTGAGCTATGTCTATTCCATTTTCATCTAAATAACCCAAAACCTGTTCTTTAACTGTTTTAGTTGTATCCGGATTTTCTTTTGGAAATTGAAGATGATCTTTCTCCCGGTAGTTAAACAGGTTAAAGCGGTTGTGGCTGATGAATGCATTGTCTTTAACCACCTGATCGATCTCATCCAGGTTGAGGTAAAACATAAACAGCTTGTAATGGAACCGATTTTGTTTCGGTTCCAGCCGGTGATGCATTACCGTACATTCATATAGGCACGAATTATTCATCACCAGAGCGCTGCAGTTTTTTCTCCGTGTAACAGAGAGGTATATTTTTTCATTTTTTGATGATCATTACCGAGGATCTTTTTGCATAGATCGACAGCACTTGTAAATGCATCTTCATGAAAGCCGAACCTGAAATAACTTCCACAGAAGTATACCGGCCCGGTTTCATTGAGCTCAGGCAAAGAGCGCTGGGCGTTCATGGCGGCCAAAGTAAAGATCGGGTGCTCGTATTCAATTACCTGATGAATCTTGCCTTTTTGAATAGTTCCGGGATCGTTAATTGAAACGAAATAATCTTCATTATCAGAAACCTGCTGCAAGCTGTTCATGTAGTAAATGCACGAAGGTTGTAGTATTCCGTTCAGGTTATCAATGCGGTAGTTCCAGCTCGACCATACTTTTTTATTCTTCGGCATCACGTTCGTATCGGAGTGTAGCGTAGCGATGTTTTTCTGATACTGAAATTTGCTCAGCAGGATTTCTTCTTCGCTGTATGGATTTTCAAAGATCTCCAGCGCCTGATCGGCATGACAGGCAAAGATCACCTTATCAAATTCATAAACGCCTGCTGAAGTAGTTACAAAAACGCGGCCCATGTTGCGCCTTACATTTTCAGCCGATTCGTTTTTATGAATCTTATGCTTGAACGGAGCTATTAAGCGATTTCTGTATTCTTTGCTGCCACCATCCACTGTGAACCATTGATGTTGCGTATCCAAACCAAGAAACCCGTGATTATCGAAGAAACGAACTAATGCAAGGATCGGAAACTGCATTGTGATATCAGTCGGTGTCGACCACAATGCAGAGGTCATTGGCAATAAATATTTGAACAGCATATCTTCACCAAGGCCACGCGCTCTCACATATTCGGCAACGGTAAGATTGCGGTATTCAGGCTGCTTCACATCTTCAACACAAATTTTGTTGAAACGCCCAATCTTCATGAGCATTTTAATATGCTTGGGATTGAAAATATTTTTTCGCTGTGCAAACAAACCATCGAGTCCGGTGCCGGCAAACTCAAGTCCGGTTGGAATATGCTGCACACCAAACGACATATCTGTTTTCTTGATCGGAACTTCCAGCTCTTCAAAAAGTCTGATCAGGTTTGGATAGTTCAGCGGATTGAATACCATAAACCCGGTATCGATCGGAATGTCTTTTCCATTTTCGTTGACAGAAACCGTATTGGTATGCCCACCAACGTAATTATTTTTTTCGAATACGGTAATGTCGTATTGCTCGTGCAGGAAATGTGCACAGGCCATGCCGGCAATCCCCGTTCCGATAATTGCTACTTTACTCATGCTTAAGGTCCTTTTTCGGGGTAGACTAATTTGATAGTGAAGTTTTCGCCATTCTCATCGCTGATATTAGAGATACCTTCGTACGATAAAATTCTTTTCGTGTTTGAATCGTAGTTTACGACAATCGGAGAGGCGAGCATACGAAGAATTTTTCGCTCTGGCTCAATCTTTACCTTCATCGTTTTATCGGTTGAAGAAATCTTTACCGCACGCATTTTATAATAATCCAAACGAGAGGCGACAGCAAAATTAAAGACCAGCGCAGTACCTTTTTCAAGCTCGCTCCAGTTAGTCTTGATGTATTGATTGAATCCGCCATCAATCACTGCCGGTGAAGGAATGCTGATTGTTTTCTCTTTCAGCTTATCATCTTTGCTTTCTTTAACGAACAATCTGAATTTCTTTCCTTTCATTTCAGCACCTTCCTGGTAACCGGTTCGGAAGTCTTCTGTTTTAAAATCAGGTGCAAACTTTGACTTGCTAAAATTCAGTGTGCGCTTGGCAATCAGTTTGTTGCCCGCGTCATAATATTTAGTTGTCGTCTCTGAAGGTCTTCCATCAATTGTCTTATCCGTAAACTTTTCGGTATAAACGGGTTTCTTAACACCTTCTTTATAGGCATAGCCTGTGTACGAATCAGTATCTACAGCGGACGTGAGTGCACAAAGAATTGAACAAAGAAACAGGGTTGTTATCTTTTTCATTGATTATGTCTTTTATGAAAGAGGTAGTGACTCACCATCCATTCCTGGCCATGATTGTATCCCCACAGTTCTGCACAGGCCATAAAGAAGATTCGCCAGTACGCAAACCAAAGCATTGCCTTTTCAGGGCCATACGTTGCATTCATGATCGGAATGATCGCATCGCGGTTTTTGTCCATGTTGCTTAACCAGGCTTCGGATGTTTTCTGATAGTTAGTTCCATTGATCAACCATTGCTGTTCGCGCTCAAGGTCATCGTTGAAATAGAACAGCAGATCGTTGCTGGGCATGATACCGCCCGTGAAGAAATACTTGCTCATCCAGTCTGAATTATCTTTTACTTCAAACTTGTAAGCGTATTTGTGATGCGTAAAAATGTGAACGAACAGTTTTCCATCAGTCTTAAGCCAGCCCGAAATTCTGTTCAGCAGCATTTTATAATTGCGCATATGCTCGAACATCTCCACCGAAACAACGCGATCAAATTTCTGATCGATATCGAATGTGTTCATATCAGCGGTGATCACCCGCAGGTTTTTAATTCCGCGCTTTGCTGCCTGTGCATCGATGTATTTTTTTTGGGTTCGCGAGTTTGAAACAACGGTGAACAAACTGGTTGGATAATGCTCGGCCATGAAAAGCGACAGTGATCCCCAGCCGCAGCCGAGTTCCAGCACTTCCTGACCGCCTTTTAATTCGGCATGTTCGCAGGTAA
>CAZHQP010000132.1:0-7712 GCA_964534735.1 uncultured Roseivirgaceae bacterium | reverse complement strand
ACCAAGCACATTGGTGAAGTGATTGAAGAAGCTTTGTCTGAACGCAAAAAGGATAAGGAAGAAGCTACCCTGAAGCGTGACGAAGAAGAAAAGAAAAAAGTAGACGAAACAGTAGCGTAGTCAACTTGCCAATACATAGGGCATTAGGCATCGGGCAAAAGGCAACCACCTAATGCCCAATTCCTGATGCCTTTTTTCATTTTAAAAAATTAACACTATGTCAACAATTTCAGCAGCAGACGTAAACAAATTAAGGCAGATGACCGGTGCCGGTATGATGGATTGTAAAAAAGCCCTTACCGAAGCAGAAGGTGATTTCGAAAAAGCCATTGAGATATTAAGAAAGAAAGGCCAGAAAGTTTCAGCTTCCCGTTCAGACCGCGATGCAAAAGAAGGCTCTGTATTTGTTAAAACTTCAGCCGACAATAAGGAGGCGGTTCTGATCGCCCTGAACTGCGAAACTGATTTCGTAGGCAAGAATGAAGAATTCTTAAACCTCGGCAAGCAAATTGTTGAAGTTGCTTTCAACAAAAAGCCGGCAACGAAAGAAGCTTTGCTGAATGAAAAGATCGGTGACCTGACCATCAACGATAAAATTGTTGAGCTTGTGGGCAAGATCGGAGAGAAGATAGAAGTAAGTGAATTCGTTCACATGAAAGGTGAAGCCGTTGTTCCGTACATCCACGCAGGCTCCAAGCTTGGTGTATTGGTTTCCCTGAAAGGTATTAACGGAAAAGATGTAACAGAAGCCGGTAAAGATGTAGGCATGCAGATCGCAGCGATGAACCCGGTCGCGGTTGATCGAAAAAGAACTGGAGATCGCGAAGGCACAAATCCTGGCAGAAGGCAAGCCTGAGAACATGGTTGAGAAGATCGCACAAGGCAAGCTGAACAGGTTCTTTAAAGACAGCACGTTACTGCCGCAAATTTTTGTGAAAGACAACTCAAAAACGGTCGCACAATATTTGGACAGCGTTTCAAAAGGATTGACTGTTGCTGAGTTCAAACGGGTATCAATCGGTTAAGTGATTTAGTAAAATATAAGTTGAGTACAAAGAGGAGCTGAGAGGCTCCTTTTTTGTTGGCTTAATTTTATTAGTTTTAACTACTCATTACAACGCCCCTATGAAAAGTGTTTTGTTGGTAGAGGATGAAAGTACCTTTCAACTGATTGGGAAAATTTTGTTGCGCACCATTGGGCTGCCGCCTGAAAATTTTTATACGGCTCAAACCGGTAAGGAGGCGCTTGAGGTGCTCGACAAGCTTCAGTCAGACGGCAAGCCGTTACCGGATTTGATCTTACTGGATGTATATATGCCTATTATGGATGGATTCGGATTCCTGGAGGCATACAGCAAGAAGGGATATCCCGGTAAGGAGAGAATTTCAATCATTGCACTGACTTCATCTCACGATCCATCGCACATGGAACAAATGAAAAAATTTGGAGTTACGAAGTATATGACCAAGCCTCTTGAAGAAGCAAAGATCAGAGCGGAATTAGGATTGTGATTTTATCGTTAAAAGTTAGAATAGTTATTAGTTAATAGTGATTTGGTGAGAATACTATTAACTAACAACCGATAACGATCAATTATTTCTCAAGTTGAAATTTTATTGGCAGGACCAGTTTCACGTTAACCGGAACCTTGTTCTGATAGCCCGGACTCCATTCCGTTAACAGGCTTACGATACGTACGGCTTCTTTATCGCATGCTGTATCAAAACCCCGGAGTAACTTTACATTCGTGATCTCACCGGCATCGTTCACAACAAATTCAACGTACGCTGTTCCTTCCTTTCCGGTTCTTCGGGCGCTTGCAGGATACTTCATGTTTCTTTTCAATGTAGTCATCATTCCCTGAAATCCGCCTGCATAACTGGGCATAATCTCAACATTGATGAATGGCTCTTTTTTTGACTCAACGACAGCCGCTCCGCTCTCCGTTGTCGGAATGCCACCGGGTACACCATTCTCTGTTGTTATTCCTTCCGGTGTGCCTTCAGTTCCGCTTGATACAGCTGCTGGCTCCGGATCCGGCTCGACCGGATCGGGCGTGATTACCGCAACCGGGGCCAGGTTAGTGTTGGGCTTTTTTACGGGTGGCTGAATAGCGCTTTGCTTTTCAATCGGGATAATGGCAGGAGGGTTAATCGTAGTAATGGGTAGTTCGCAAGTAGGTACCGGAAGGATCGAGGAGCCCTGCCGGGCAAATCCAGCGATAACCAGTAATGAAACCAGAATGCCCAATCCCGTAAAGGCACCTTTCGCTAATCCATTGGAATAATCCTGCCGAAGGGCATAAGCACCGTACGACTTGTTCCTGTTCTCGAAGATGAGATCGTCCCAACTCCGGATGTTTTGCTGTTGCGTTTCCATAGCCTGAAGATTTGGTTTAGTAATCTTGTCTATAGAATGCGGGTCAGGTTAAAAAGTCACAATCTGTAAAATTGGGTAATCTGTTAGAAATTATGCTTGAAAAAAGAGCTATCCGACTCAATACAGTATATAAGTTCGGGTAGAAATTTGTCTTTTTCCAGGTTACCTGTTTTTATTAATTTTTGTTCCCATTTTGAATGGGCAAGGTGCGCTGAAGCCGCATAGAAGTAAATTATAACTCCAAAATCAGGTGAGTAATAAAAGAACGAGTTAACATTATCGAACTTCCGATTATATTTTAAAACCTTGATTCTATGGTTATTAACCAAGCATATTTTTTCATTCAAAAGCTTTTCATCACTCCATTTATTGAATGATTTATTAAGTGGAAATTGTAGGTGATCAGTCATATTCTCAAATTTAGTATTCACTATAATTGAATGTATGCTGTCATTTTTATGTTCATTCATTATCTTAACCTCAATCGTATCCTGCTTATTGTCAATTGTTTGGACATATTTATATGTACTTGAATTCTCCTGTTTCTTATCCAGCAACACCTTCCAAATTCCCAAAAAGATCAGCGCCAGTACAAAAAAAGTAAGCGCCAGCGAATAGAGGAATATCTTCAAAGCGCGCCTGAATCTTTTTGTCCGCTCATACTTCTTCAGTAATGCCGGGTAGTTCCGGTACTGCTGTAAGTTATCCGGGGTCAGGATCTTCTTCCGTATTTTTATTTCAACCTTTCCCATCGTATTTAATCTTCACGTTAAAATTTTTACGCAGACTGTCAAGTGCCCGGTAGGTACGCATCTTCGCCCCGCTTTCACTTATATCGAGAATAAAGGCGATCTCCTTAAAATCCTTGTCTTCGAAAAAGCGCAGGTTCAGTACTTCCAGCATTTCGGGTGGCAGCCCGGTTAAATATCCCAGCAATTGCTCGATCATCTCTTCATCCCAGCCTTCGTTTGCCTGTTCATAGAGATTGCGCACTTTGTCTTCTTCCAGGCTGAACGTTTTGTCACTTTTCTTCTTCCGGTAATACCGGTTTACTTCATTGCTGGCGATCTTGTAGAACCATGCAGAGACCGGGACACCTCTGAATGTAAACTTTTCTACATTCTTCAGCGCGTTCAGAAATGTTTGAGAACAGAGGTCTGCAGCAAGATCTTCATGATCGGTCTGCCGGTACACAAAGCTGAAGATGCGATCAAAGTACTTTTTATAAAGCAACCCGAATGCCTCCGGATCTTTCCGTGATTTTTCAAGGATGGCATATTCGGCCCGGATCTCTTCTTCAGACATACTACCGTTCAGGGTTCGGTGTTAAGATACCTAAATTCAGGAATCCGAAGCAGGCGGATAAGTCACTCGAATCTGCCTATTTCTTTTAGAATCTCATGAAAATATTTTTCCTGACAAGTTCTGTATGATTTGAAGCCCTTTTCAGCATCTTTGCATAAGCAAATTCATTAATCGACAACGAACCATGAAGCTGGTATTCTAGTCCTGTCCAACGGACGGGACAATTTGGTGCAAGCCAAATACTTCCTGATAATTATTGTCCCGTACATGGGATGCTTCAATCAATTTTTAACATTTTAATCCGGTTTGCATGTCATTTTCTACAAAACTGACTTCTTTTTTTCGTTTACTTAAACAGGCTATCAAAGGTGGCGAGCAAAGCTTTACCGAAGGCAGCATTGACCGTGCGATATTTTTATTAGCTGTTCCCATGGTTCTGGAGATGTCGATGGAAGGCATCTTTGCGGTGGTTGATATGATCTATATCAGCCGGTTGCACGACAATGATGCGGTAGCAACAGTTGGATTCACCGAGTCTATGCTGGCAATTGTTTATTCACTCGCCATGGGGCTGAGTATGGGAGCAACAGCTATGGTAGCCCGCAGGGTGGGTGAAAAAAACCTTCCTGATGCACGTACGGCTGCTGTTCAGGCATTGTTCATTGGTGTTATTATTTCCCTGATCATTACCGTTATCGGATATCTCTATTCGGAAGACTTGCTTCGATTGATGGGCGGAAGCGAGGAACTTATTGCAAACAACTCCGGCTATACCCGATGGATGCTGATGGGAAACATGAGCGTGGTGATGCTGTTTTTGATCAATGGAATTTTCCGCGGAGCAGGTGAAGCTTCGATTGCATTCCGGTCGTTACTGCTTTCAAACATTCTGAACATTATTCTTTGCCCGGTTTTTATCTTTGGATTTGGTCCCGTGCCTGCTTATGGCATAGAAGGCGCTGCGATTGCAACAACATTGGGAAGAGGCTGCGGAGTATTGTACCAGGTTTATAATTTATTGGGTGGCAAAGGTGCGATACGGCTTCATATTGAGAACATGCTGGTGAAGTGGCAGATCATTGCAAGCCTGATCAAAGTTTCGGCTGGGGGAACCGGACAGTTTTTAATTGGATCAGCAAGCTGGATTTTTCTTTACCGGATTATGGCCGAGTTTGGAAGTGCTGCGCAGGCCGGATATGTATTCGCGATCCGGATTATCATCTTTGCGATCATGCCTGCGTGGGGTATGGCTAACGCGGCAGCAACCCTGGTTGGACAAAACCTGGGCGCGCAGCAACCTGAGCGAGCCGAGAAATCGGTATGGCGCGCGGCATTGCTTAATATGATCTTTATGGGTTCGCTGGCGCTCTTGTCGTTTGTGTTTGCCGAATCACTGATCGGGTTCTTTACGGTTGATCCGGTTGCGCTGGAGAATGGTGTTGCCTGTTTAAAGATCGTTACACTGGGTTATATCTTTTACGGATATGGAATGGTTGTTAACCAGGCATTTAACGGAGCAGGGGATACGCGCACCCCGATCATCATCAGCTTCTTCGGTTTTTGGGTTTTTCAAATTCCGTTGGCATACTTCATATCATTGAAGCTGGACTTCGGGCCACTCGGAGTTTATTCAGCGATTGGATTGGCAGAATCACTCATGGCAATTGCGGCCATCCTTGTGTTCCGCAGGGGAAAATGGAAGACTGTTAAAATCTAGTAGTTAGAATTCAGAATTTAGTAGTTAGCATTAATCTTCAAAACTAAATGCTAACTACTAACTTCTAACTACTAATTATTGATTCTCTTTTTTCTTAAAAGCCGCCTTGAACGCATTGTTCAGGTCTTCACCTGCTTTCTTCAGACTATCTTCAACTTCGCGCCAGCGTTCCTTATTTTTTGCTTCTTCCTTTAATTTTTCAGCTGAATCTTTCAGCTCTTCAAAACGCTCTTTGAATTCTTTCTGAAGGCGTTCACCGGCCTGGTTCAGCTCTACCACAAATTCATCCACACGCTTTCCGAAGCTTTTAAATGCTTTCTCAGCTTTTCCCTGCTCTTCTGTGTTTTCCATACGACTATCAAAAGTTATCTTTTTCGCAGGCTTAAGGTACTTAATTCTGTCTAATATGCGCAGTGATCAGGCCACCTGAATTTCACAGGCAAAACTATGCCTGGTTCTCAAAACGGGGCTTTTACATAGCTGTAACCATTAACAAAGGCATTGAAAGTTATTCTATCGAAAGTATTTTTCAATTACCTGTACACGTTATAACTTGAAGGTCTAAATAACTTCACTTGAGAAAACTATTTGTTTTTACGCTTGCGCTGACGCTGCTGCTCAGCAGCTGCGCCTCGCACGGCAAGCCAAAAAAATTAAAGCGTAATAAGCCCATTCCGTGTCCAACAAAAGACTGCTAGAATGAACGCATTTCGAAAGATTGTGATTGCAATCGATGGGTATTCAGCCTGCGGAAAAAGCACTACGGCCAAAGAGGTCGCGCGGATTCTGGGCTACCGGTATATCGATTCCGGGGCTATGTATCGTGCTGTTACGGTCTACTTTCTAGAGCATCACGTTGCACTCTCTAATCCGAAGGAAGTTGCAAAGGCGCTGAGCGAGATCCATATTTCGTTCAAAGTAAATTCGAAGGGAATGAGCGAGACTTATCTCAACAACGTGAATGTTGAAAAAGAAATCAGGCGGATGCGCATCTCGGAAAATGTGAGCCCGGTAAGCGCGATAAAGGAAGTCCGAATAGCGATGGTAAACCAGCAGCGCAGGCTCGGGAAAGAGAAAGGCATTGTGATGGATGGCCGCGATATCGGTACGGTTGTATTTCCGGATGCCGAGCTTAAGTTCTTCATGACAGCTGATATGCTGGTGCGAGCATTCCGCAGGCAGAATGAGCTTCTTGAAAATGACAAACTTGTTGACCTGGACGAGGTGATTGAAAATATAGCGGAACGCGACCGGATTGATACTACCCGAAAGGAAAGCCCGCTGCGCAAAGCTGAAGATGCAATCGTGATTGATACAACACACATTACAATTGATGAGCAGGTAGACGAAGTTATCCGGCAGGCAGTGAGCAAGTCGCTCAGAACTGCATAAGATAATCTGTTAAGATTTTATGGAAACCCCTTTTAGAAAGATCGTCCGTTATTTTTTCAGCGGAACATTATTTATTGTTCCGCTTGTCGCTACCGTATATGTTATTTTTCTCTCATTCACGTGGCTGGACAATCTCATTCCGCTTCCGTATCCGGGATTGGGTTTCGCGATTATTATTGTGGCTATTACACTGTTCGGATATTTCACGTCCAACTTTCTTTTTCAAACACTCGTAACCTGGTTTGACAGTGGTGTTAACCGGATACCCTTAGTCAAGCTGATCTATTCCTCGGTAAAAGATCTGCTTAATGCATTTGTAGGGGATAAGAAAAAATTTACGAAGCCGGTGCTGGTCACGATCAATAAAGACAATCAATTACACCGAATTGGATTCATTACACAAGATGACCTGAGTACGCTTGGACTAAACGACATGGTGGTTGTTTACTTCCCGCAATCTTATGCATTCGCAGGGGATCATTTTGTTGTTCCAAGAGAGAATATAAAGCCATTGAACATTCCCGGGCATGTGGCGATGAAGTTTATTGTTTCCGGAGGTGTAAGCGGATTTAAAGATTCGTAATGACAACCCTTTTATCCTTCCTGCTCGTCTTAATTTTTTTCCTGATTGCAATTCTTCATTTTTACTGGGCCGCAGGCGGACGCTGGGGCGCAGATACGGCAACGCCAACCAACGAAAAGGGAGAGAAGCTTTTGAACACCGGTACGATCCCCAGTGTTGTTGTGGGAATCGGGTTGCTGTTGTTTGCCTTAAATTATTTACTTCCGCTATTATCCATCCAAATCCTGCCTGTCGGAGTTTTTCAGGTAATTGCCTGGATTATTCCTTCAATCTTTTTGGTTCGCGCAATTGGTGAGTTTAAGTATGTTGGTCTGTTTAAGAAGCTGAAGACTTCG
>CAZHQP010000131.1:0-7838 GCA_964534735.1 uncultured Roseivirgaceae bacterium | reverse complement strand
ATGTCGATAAAGTCATGCCTTGTCAGGATAAAATTTACCAGATAACTGCCTACAACAATCATATCCACCCGAAGGTCGATCATTCCGGGGATGCGCATCCGTTCTTCACGATTCTTGCTGAGCAGGTCTTTAAAAATGGGCTCAAAACTGTCTCTCGAAAAGGGTGTTTCGGCATCAAACTCACCTTTATTAATTCCGTGTTGAGTACAATAGATGTCACTTAGCGTATCAAATGTTCCGGATGAGCCTGCTAGGGTTCTTGGATTATATTTTTTCAGATTGTCAATCAACTCAGTAAATGACTGATCGAAGTAATCAGTCAGTGCGTGAATGTTTTCCTGAGTCATGGGATCGCTTAACCTGAATTTTTCAATAAGTCGCTGCGCACCTATCTCCAGACTTTGTTTCCACAACATTCTTTCCTTATTTCCGATAATAAGCTCAACGCTTCCGGCTCCGATATCTATGATGAGACTCGGGTTTGCATCAAGGCCTAATGCAAATTTTACACCCTGATAAATATAACTTGCTTCCTGATCTCCCGAAATAATATCGACAATAATTCCCGTCTGTTTTTGAATAGATCCTGTTACTTCCTTTGCGTTGACTGCATTACGCAAGGCGCTTGTTCCGAACGCATAAACATTTTTTATATTATGCTCATCTAAAATGCTTTTGAAACGGGTGAGGGTTTTTAGTGCACGAGCCAACGCATCCGGCAGAATGATGCCTTCATTTATTCCACCCATCCCCAACTTTACGGCAGCACGTTCGCGGTGGATAATTTTATATGAATAGCCTGTTTTTTTGGCTATCATTAAATGAAAGGTATTTGTGCCCAGATCGATAATCGCAATGCCATTCTCCATGCCGGAAAGTCAGTTTAAAACTGCTTAAATCCAATAAATCAGGATATATTTCGGAAATCCGGCTGATTATCCGGGCGAATCTTAATAAATCTATTAAAAACGTGAGTTCTCAAAATTCCCAACCCAAACGAAAGCATAAGGAAGCTGAACAGCAAAAGAAATTCGATGAGCTTAATCGTAAAAACGAAGAAGCATTAACCGGAGGCGGAGCAAAGCGAATTGAACAGCAACATGCCAAAGGCAAGCTTACCGCACGTGAGCGCGTTCAGTTACTCATGGACGAAGGAACGTTCGAAGAACTTGGAAAATTTGTGATGCACCGCGGTCGTGATTTCGGCCTTGATAAAGAATATTACTTAGGCGATGGCGTTGTAACCGGCTACGGTAAAGTGAATGGCCGATTGGTTTATGTTTTCTCGCAAGACTTCACTGTGTTTGGGGGATCACTTTCTGAAACACATGCAGAGAAAATTGTTAAAGTAATGGAGCTCGCCATGAAGAATGGCGCACCGATCATTGGCCTGAACGACTCAGGCGGTGCAAGGATTCAGGAAGGTGTAGTTTCACTCGGTGGCTACGCTGATATCTTTTATCGCAACACATTGGCTTCCGGAGTTATACCACAAATCTCAGCTATTATGGGACCGTGTGCGGGTGGAGCAGTTTACTCTCCGGCCATTACGGATTTTATTTTAATGGTTGAAAATACTTCATTCATGTTTGTTACCGGTCCGAACGTGGTGAAGACAGTAACACATGAAAACGTTACGCCCGAAGAATTGGGCGGAGCTTCAACACATAGTACTAAAAGCGGAGTAACACACTTCTCTTGCGCAAATGAAGCGGTGTGTATCGATCATATCAAAAAGCTGTTAAGCTATATCCCACAAAACTGTGAGGATGATGCACCACGTGTTTCGTACACTGAAGCCAATGAAAACCGGGCATCCCTAAACGAAATTATTCCTGTTAACCCCAACCAGCCGTACGACATGCGCGAGGTGGTAACAGGAATTGTGGATGAAGGAAGCTTCTTTGAAGTGCATAAGAACTTTGCTGAAAATATTATTGTCGGATTCGCACGCATTGCGGGCAGAAGTATTGGCATTGTTGGTAATCAGCCGGCTTCACTCGCAGGTGTATTGGATATTGATGCCAGCGTAAAAGGCGCTCGCTTTGTTCGCTTCTGCGACTGTTTTAACATTCCCTTGTTAGTACTGGAAGATGTGCCAGGATTTTTACCGGGTACCGATCAGGAATGGAATGCGATTATTACCAACGGAGCCAAGCTATTGTTTGCCTTTTCTGAAGCAACCGTTCCGCGCGTTACGGTAATTACGCGTAAAGCATATGGCGGAGCATATGATGTTATGAATTCCAAACATATTGGCGCTGATTTAAACTATGCCTGGCCAACAGCTGAAATTGCAGTTATGGGAGCCAAAGGTGCTGCGGAAATTATCTTTAAGAAGGAGATTTCTGAAGCAGCAGATCAAACCGCCAAGCTCAACGAGAAAGTTGATGAATACACAACCAAGTTCGCAAATCCTTACCGCGCTGCGCATCGGGGGTATGTGGATGAGGTGATTTATCCGGATCAAACCCGGGAAAAACTGATCCGTGCGTTTGAGATGCTGGAGAACAAAGCTGCCAGGCTGCCACGCAAAAAACATGACAATATTCCATTGTAAGTGTTAACTTGGATTTTCTAAAAACGTATGGATAAAAAGAGTAAAAATTTTTTGTTTGAATACCTGAACAATGCATCCCCCACAGGTTTTGAACATTCCGGGCAGGAGATCTGGTTAGATTATCTGAAGCCTTACATTGATGAATACATGGTGGATGTTTATGGAACCGCTGTTGGTGTCATCAATCCAAAAGGGCAATATAAAGTTGTTATTGAGGCTCATGCAGATGAGATCTCGTGGTTTGTAAACTACATCACCGAGGAGGGTTACATTTATGTACGCAGGAATGGTGGTTCGGATCATCAGATTGCGCCTTCCATGCGTGTCAATTTGCAGGGAGATAAAGGGTTGGTTAAAGGTGTATTTGGATGGCCTGCGATTCATGTTCGCGATGCAGGAAAAGAGGAAGCGCCATCTTTGAAAAATATTTTCATCGACATCGGGGCAGAATCCAAGAAGGAAGTTGAAGCCATGGGCGTGCACGTAGGCACCGTTGCAACCTTTGAGGATGAGTTGATTGAGCTTAATAAGAACTATCTGACGGGCCGTGCATTAGACAACCGCATGGGTGGCTTTATGATTGCAGAAGTTGCCCGCAGACTTAAAGAAAATAAGAAGAAGCTTCCGTTTTGTCTTTACGTTGTGAATGCTGTTCAGGAAGAAATCGGGTTACGTGGTGCGGAGATGATTTCCCGCAGACTGAAACCTGATCTGGCAATTTGTACTGACGTGACGCACGATACACAGTCGCCAATGTACAATAAGAAGGAGAGCGGTAACCTGAAATGCGGCCTAGGTCCTGTAGTGTGTTATGGACCAGCGGTGCAGAACAATGTACTCAAGCAGATTATTGATGTAGCAAATAAGAAGAAAATCCCATTCCAGCGTCAGGCGGTAAGCCGTTCCACGGGTACGGATACAGATTCATTCGCATATTCAGCTGAAGGTGTTGCATCGGCATTGATATCATTGCCGTTGAAATATATGCACACTACAGTCGAAACTGTGCACAAAGATGATGTTGAGAATGTCATTCAGTTAATCTATGAAGTGCTGCTCCAGGTGAAACCGGGACATGACTATCGGTACATTAAGTAGAATTTCTTTTTCTTATCCCTGTTATCGGGGATAAGAAAATAAGCATCGCGGTAATTACGCCTACGCAATAAATTATTGAAAACCTTACGGAAAACGGATTATCGATAAAAAATAAAATTGAAGGGATGGCAAGCAGAATAGTCAGAAACGAAAACAATGCTTGCTTTCCCTTTCTTTTTATTAGTATGTAGGTTGACAGAACAGAGAGAAAAATAATATTCAGAACATGCAGACCTTGCACGCTATATCGTTCGAGTAACCCGTTAAGATTTCCAAATTTGCTCCAAACCACGATGGTTAAAATGAAAATCACGGTTAGCGCAACCTTTCCGTTACTGGACATCATTTGTGTGGATATATTCTGAAATATGAATTAGTATTTTTCTTTCCTGAACTTTAATATTTTCAAATTCAGCCTGCAGGCTCATCTTCAGTAAATTTAGGGGCATAACTCTGACAACTAAACTATCCCGAAACCTCGGTATTGTCGGTGAAGGCTTTGATTTGTTCGCTAATGTTTCCAAATTTTTTTCTAACATAGCCGGAGAATGTGCCAAGCGGTTTCAGCAGCCGGATTGTTCAATACAACAAAATAGAATGAATAATAATGTTAGCTTTAGTAATTTCATACTATTGAGGGTTAGGTATAATATTAATATATTAATTATTTAACTCACTTGCCGTAATCCGGATTTATGAATTTTTTCAATTATGAGCTGGCTCCCGCTAACCCTGCACGGATTATATCGCTGGTTCCTTCTCAAACTGAGCTTTTAGCTGACCTTGGATTGGAAGAGCGGGTGGTGGGAATCACTAAATTCTGCATTCATCCGGAACACTGGCGCAAGACTAAAACCGTTATTGGTGGAACAAAGAAATTTGATATTGACCTGATCCGTTCATTACAGCCCGATCTGATCATTGCTAACAAAGAAGAAAACTATCGGGAAGGAATTCAGACGCTGTCTGCTCAATACCCGGTCTGGATGAGTGATGTTGTAACGCTTACCGATGCAAAGGATATGATCCGTAAGATTGGTGAGATCACTAACACTTCATTCAGAGCAGAAAAAATCGTTGCGGATATTGATTTGTCTTTTTCAAAGTTGAATAAGCTTCCGGCTTTAAAAACATTATACCTTATCTGGAAGGGTCCGTGGATGGCAGCGGCTCCAGGAACTTTTATTGATGAAATGATGCGAGTTTCCAATCTTGAAAATTGCTTCATAAAGCAAACCCGATATCCGGAACTGAATACAGAACAGCTCAGCCGGTTAAATCCCGAACTCATCTTACTATCGTCTGAACCCTATCCGTTCAAAGAAAAGCACATCGCAGAATTGCAGCAGCTTTGTCCGGACGCGAGAATTCTTTTGGTGGATGGTGAAATGTTTTCCTGGTACGGAAGCAGACTTTTAAAATTCCCCGCATACCTGGAAAGTCTCAGGAAATTTTTGTGCTGACACCTGTCAGCACAACATCATCCCAGAACTTTGGATAGGATTTACGTGTAACGGCAGGATCTTCAATAATAATATCAGCCAGTGCCGACAACGGAGCAAAGGCCATCGCCATCCGGTGATCGAGATAGGTGTCAAACTGAATATTATTTGGAATTTCTTTTTTGGCCGGTATAAGAATCCATTTGTCATCCTGTTCTTTAAATGAAGCTCCGAATTTACTCAGCTCAGTTTGTAAAGCCTGAATGCGATCTGTTTCCTTTATCCGCAAGCTTTCTAACCCGGTAAATTTTCCGGTAATGCCTTTTGCGGCACATACAACAGCCACGGTTTGCGCTAAGTCCGGACAGTCGGTAAAGTTCCAGCCAATTTCACTTACGTGATTTTTTTTAGTCAGCAAAAGATCAGTGCCTTTTAACTGTGCTTTTACACCGAGCTGCTCCATAATATCAACAATTACCCGGTCGCCTTGCAACGACTCCAGTGTAATATTTGGAAGCGTGATCTCAGCTTTCTCAGCCAAAGCCGTAAAAGCAAACCAGTAGCTGGCAGCTGACCAATCAGACTCTACAGTAATGGTTGTAGGCCTGTATTTCTGATGCGGAATATTAATTCCGGTATCCGTAAAATCTACAAACGCACCGAACTGACGCATAAGCGCAGCTGTCATTTCCAGGTAAGGCCTGCTGGTTACTTTTCCTTCAAATTTTATCCATAAGCCTCTCGGGAGGTTTGGGGCAATCATCATAAGGGCGGAGATGTATTGGCTGCTTACGTCTCCGCGAATGGTCACTTCCTTTTCAACCTGACCATCAAATCCCAGAATCCTAACAGGGGGAAAGCCTTCTTTTTCCCCATATTCAATGTTTGCTCCAATAGTTCTGAGGGCATCCACCAGGATTTTGATTGGCCGCTGCTTCATTCTGTCCGTTCCGGTAATCACGCGTGTTTTTCCGCTTATAGCATTGAAGGCAGTTAAAAACCGCATGGTTGTTCCGGCATCCTCAACATCCAGGTTGTGATCGGCAGAAGCAATTAGCTGCAGCATAAGCTGTGTATCGTTTGCATCGGACAGGTTTATCAGTCGAGAAGAGTCTCCGGCAAGCGCTTTAATGATAATGGCCCGGTTACTGATGCTTTTTGATGACGGCAGATTCTTTACAAGCCCGCTGATCTGATTGGTTTTATATAAAGTGATATTAGAACTCAAAACTACCGTGTGTTAGGATGCTTAATGAAAAATTAATGACAGCTTTTTTATAACGATGTGAAACAATTATAAGTAAATTAGAGTTATTGACACTATGAGTACAACAAGAAAAATAATGATTGGAGTTGGTTTGGCCTCCGGAGCATTATTGGCAGCCTGGCTTCTCACGGGAAGTCGCAAGGAAAAGACTAAGGCATTCGTTGCAAAAAGCGCTAAGAGCCTGAACCGAACACTGAAAAAAGAGCGGAAGCAGGAAGTGTTGGAAGATTCTGACGTTCATTACATTTAACATGCGTAGTAGAATCGTAACGATTCTACTATTTCTTCCAGGCTGATTTCAACATCCCACTTCGCTTTGCCAATCCCGTCCGGGAGAGCGCATAGAACACTGTTTCCCTTATTCTTTTTATCCTGAAGACATAATGCCGCAATTGACTGTACCGCGTTTTCGGGGATAGCTAGTTTTCCGAAAATTCTCAGGATATAAGTTGTTATCTCTTTTAAAGAAGCATCCTCCAGTAATTTCTTTTTAGAAGCAATCCAGGCTTCTGCAATTAGCCCTGCTGCGATAGCTTCACCATGGAGGATTTTATTTTCGTTAGCCAGAAAATAGCTCTCGATTGCATGACCAACGGTATGCCCGGCATTCAGGATTTTACGCAATCCTTTTTCAAAAGGGTCTTCTTCAATAACAGAATATTTGAACTCAGCCGATTGTTTTAATAAAGCACTCCAGTTTTGGCTTTTTAGATCTTTTGTCCGGATCTCATTCCAGAGTTTTTTATCAGAGATAAGCGCATGCTTGATTACTTCTGCGAAGCCTGAACGAAGCTCTGGCTCTGGCAATGTTTTTAAAAAACCTGCATGAAGTAGGGTCAATGCCGGTTGTTTAAATACTCCGATGTGATTCTTAAAGTTATTAAAGTCAACCCCCAATTTTCCGCCTATGCTCGCATCTGCCTGAGCAAGCAACGTTGTAGGAATCAGGATGAAATCAATACCGCGTTTGTATGTGGCCGCACAAAATCCGCCCATGTCGCCCAATACTCCGCCTCCGAGAATAATCAGTACTGCATGGCGGTCTAGCTTCTCATCGGTCATGGTTTGCCAGATACCTTCACAGGTTTCCAGTACTTTATTTTCTTCACCACTGTCAATTGTTACAACACTATGTTCCGGCAACGATCCGGAAATCACAGGATAGCAAAGTTCCTGTGTGTGCTCATCCGCCAGAACCAGAATTTTTGAATATGCTTTTTTCGACAGAAATCGGTGAAGTTCTGAGCCGGGATCGTTTGACAGTAGGATATTTTCGGGCAGCATAGTTGCGAAATCGAAAGGTAAGAAATAGGGGGCATAAAAATAGTCAGTGAGGGCGCAGGCCATTGATTAAAGTAAAGCTGTCAATCCTGTAAAATCGTGCAGGCCTTAATCTCCGATCCGTTATATTTGCCCGATTTTATTTATGGAGCCACGACCGCAGATTTCATTTGAGGATACATCCGTAGCG
>CAZHQP010000130.1:7684-7947 GCA_964534735.1 uncultured Roseivirgaceae bacterium | reverse complement strand
CCGGTTATCGGGTATGCAATCGAGCCTAAGAAACAGGCCGATGCAGACAAGCTCGGTATGGCGATTGCGAAACTGGTGGAAGAGGATCCTACACTTCGCGTGAATACCGACCACGAAACGGGTCAGGTTATTCTCCGCGGTATGGGTGAATTGCACCTCGAGATCATCATCGATCGTCTGAAGCGTGAGTTCAAAGTTGAGATCAACCAGGGTGCACCTCATGTTGCTTACAAGGAAGCGCTTACCAAGTCGGTTGAACATAA
>CAZHQP010000130.1:6797-7674 GCA_964534735.1 uncultured Roseivirgaceae bacterium | reverse complement strand
ACCGGTGGTCGTGGTAAGTTTGCGGACATCGTGTTCGAGCTTAGCCCGCGTGAGCTGGGTCCTGAAGATAAAGCAGGTCTGGAGTTTGTGAACGACATCGTGGGTGGTGTTATTCCGCGCGAATTCATTCCTGCAATCCAGAAAGGATTTGAATCTTCGATGGTGAACGGTCCGCTGGCCGGCTACCCGATCGATTCCATGAAAGTAAGATTGTTCCACGGTTCGTACCATGATGTCGATTCAGATGCGTTGTCATTTGAATTGGCGGCACGTATCGGCTTTAAGGAAGCTGCACGCAAGTGTGCTCCGCAATTGCTCGAGCCGATCATGGGTGTGGAGGTTATCTCTCCGGACGAGTACACAGGTTCTGTAACCGGTGACCTGAACAGAAGAAGAGGCTTGATGAAAGGTATGGATACCCGCGGTGGCGCCCAGGTTATTAAAGCTGACGTTCCATTGGCAGAGTTGTTCGGATATGTAACGGATTTGAGAACGATCACTTCAGGTCGTGCTTCCGCTACGCTTACATTCTCGCACTATGCACCGGTTCCTAAGAACCTTGCCGATAAAGTAATTGACGAAGTAAAAGGCGCTGTTGCCAAATAAATATCTAAAAGACGTTTAGATCATGAATCAGAAAATCAGAATTAAATTGAAGTCGTACGACCACACGCTGGTTGACAAATCATCCGAGAAAATCGTACGCGCAGTTAAAGCAACAGGTGCTATTGTAAGCGGACCCATTCCGTTGCCAACCGAACGTGAAGTATTTACCGTACTGCGTTCCCCGCACGTGAACAAGAAAGCTCGTGAGCAGTTCCAGCTTTGCACGTACAAGCGCCTGGTGGATATCTACTCAAACAGCGCTAAAACGGTT
>CAZHQP010000130.1:2742-6787 GCA_964534735.1 uncultured Roseivirgaceae bacterium | reverse complement strand
GCGTTGATGAAGCTTGAGCTTCCGAGCGGTGTGGATGTTGAGATTAAAGTGTAGTTGAAGCTCTTCCAGATATATGAAAACCCTGACCGAACCGTCAGGGTTTTTTTATTTCTGCTGTACTGACCAAAGCGTCAGGATTGAAAGCCCGGCTCTTACGTCAGGGCTTTTTGTTGCGCAGTGTTTAGTCACTGACTGATTGGTCCCCGGATGTAAAACCGGTCATTCCGGTGGATAAAATAGGTTGGCTCCGCCAGGGTTTCAATGACTTCAGAAACCCAAAAGCGACTAAACACTGCGCAACAAAAAGCCCTGACGTGAGATAGATGGGTGCGTTAAAATTTTTGTCGGTGGATAATGTCAGGAAGCTTCTAAAGATAAGCGGAGAGTTCTCGCGTGTGAAGGGAAAGGAAGTAACTTTCATCCCATTGACTTTATTTTCGGCCACGGAACCGACCTTTGATAATTTGAAGAGATCCGGTTTCAGTATCCGTTTGGATTCTTTTGCCAGCGATTGTGGCGGAATAAAGCTTAACGCATCATCGCTCGTTATAACTCCCGCGAGGGATGCCGTGCGGTATGTTGAGCTTCGCAGTCCGCTACTGGTAAGATCAGCATTAATGGTAGCGTTGTTGTTATAATACGGGATTCGTTCATCATTCATGATTAATGCCGACTTACTCCAGTCTACATATAGCGGAGTGTTTAGCTTATTATAAATGGTAATGGTAACCGGGCCATATGCTCCATTGAAATCGTAGGTTAACCTCACGGTATCATTCTCGACAATAAAGGCATGGGAGTCTTTCGATTTTATCGGGCTATCAACAGTAACATATTGATAGGTTGAGCAGCTTGCGCACAAGCCAAGCAGCATGGTAATGATTAGCGGTTTCATCAGGGCAGGGTTTGCCCTGAAAAAGCAAAACCCTTGCCGTATTTATCTAGTTAAGCAGCCGCTTATGGAAGAAGAGCGTATAATCCGGAAGGAGCTCAGGATGCGCGATCTTGACCAGGTCTTTTAAAATTATATCCGGTCTTAAATAGCCAAGCTCCAGGAATTCACTCCCGCCTTTAGCGCCTTTGCGCGCATTGAATGTATACACCTGCCGGATCTGGTAGGGATTAAATTTTGTGTAACGGTTGTCTGCATTTTTCATTTCTTCCAAAGAAGTGAATGAAGCTACTCCGATCCAGAGATCGGCAGCGTATGCTTTTTGGAACACAGCCTCAAAGCTTACTTGTAAAAAACCTTTTGTTGAGTCAGCGCTCCAGAGATAATCAGCGCCTGCATCATTGATCAGTTTGGCTGCATAATTCTGGCCGCCTGGCATAAACCATGCATCGCTGTAAACAACACCACTGAGAACGGTTGGCTTTTTTGATACGTTACTCACAAGCTTCTTTACATCGAGATAGTTGCTCTCAATCATTTTAAATACAGCATCAGCTTCTTTCTCTTTACCGAAGAATAGTGCCATGAACCTGATCCACTCTGCGCGTCCGAGCGGATGTTCTTCCAGGTATTCTGCATTTACAATTACAGGAATCCCAAGCTCTTCTACTTTTTTGAGTTGCCCGAAATCGGCTGTCATGGTATAGGCCATTACCATTTCAGGCTTCAGCACAGCCAGTTTTTCAATGTTCATGCCTTTGTCTGCGCCCAATTCTTCTACTTTTCCGGCATCCACCAGCTTCCGGGTTTTCTCCGAGCTGATATAATCGGTTGTCGGGAATCCGACCAACTTGTCGCTGATGTTCAGGTAATCCAGTAACGGAATATGCGTAGTTGAAGTACAGACAATTCTTTCTACAGGAGTAAGGATAACCTTTACATCTGCATCGTGCTTCGGAACAACGCTTCCCTTTTTGACCAGTAAATATTTATAACCTGAGGTTGCGCCTTTATACGGATACGTTACTTGCACAAGCGTAGAGGTACCAAGGGTTGAGACTTTAAAACCCTTTGCATAGCGGATTGTTTGTGAATGTGCTGTTGTACCACCAGCAACAATCAAAAGCAGGAACAGGATACGTTTCATACTGCAATGATACCTTAATTCTGTTTAATGTTTTTATAACTTTGATGGAACAAACTTGAATGGCACAGGAGAAAGAAAAACCAGCGGAGAAACCCAGCGAAGATTATTACTTCGAAAACGGGCTTATGGTTTTTACGGAAGCGTTCCACCTGAAACGGGGCTCTTGCTGTAAAAGCGGCTGCCGGCATTGTCCGTATGGATTTAAAAAGAAAGCCTAGGATTTTTTAACCGCTTCGTGGTACAGCATTAGCAATTGCTGTGCAGCTTCGTAGGCAGAAATTTTCTGATCGGCCGCAAGTCTTTCCAGTTCTGTCAGCTTTTTCGCAACAGCCGGATAGCGTTCAACGTCTGCTTTTATCAGATGATCAAAGCGTTCGCTGAACCAGGTAATATTTTGGCGCTTCCGGTTTTCGGTAAGATATCCCGATTGTTTGACGGCATCGGTATACTTTATAATCGTTTCCCAAACTTCCTGAATGCCGGCATTCGTAAGTGCAGAACACGTTAACACTTTCGGTGTTTGACCGGAAACGTGAGGCGGGAACAGATGCAGCGCATGCTTGTAATCGGCCTGCGCTTCCGTGGCGCGTTTTATATTATCGCCATCTGCTTTCGTGATCACCAATGCATCGGCCATTTCCATGATGCCTTTTTTAATCCCTTGCAGCTCATCACCCGCACCGGCCAGCATCAATAACAGAAAAAAGTCGACCATATTTTTTACAGCAACTTCCGATTGACCTACCCCTACAGTTTCAATCACAATCACATCGTAGCCTGCTGCTTCGCATAACAGAATTGCTTCACGGGTTCTGCCGGCAACACCGCCCAATGTTTTACCGGAAGCACTGGGCCGGATAAACGCCATAGGGTTTTTAGCAAGCTCTTCCATGCGCGTCTTGTCACCCAGGATGCTTCCTTTCGTCAGCTGACTGCTCGGGTCAATCGTGAGCACCGCTAACTTTTTATTAAGCGAAGTAACAAGCTTTCCGAATGCTTCAATGAATGTGCTTTTGCCCACTCCCGGCACACCGGTTATTCCGATGCGGATTGCATGGCCTGTTTTGTCCAGCAGCTGATCAATCAATTTAGCCGATTGCTTTTGATCTTCCGGAAGATCACTCTCCAGCAGCGTCAGCGCTTTTCCAAGAATTACCCGGTCGCCATGAGCGATTCCTGCTGCGTAATCTTCTGTTGTGAGCCGGGTTTTCAAGTTATAAATATGGCCTAAATGCCTAAATTTACTTCATACTTCCCATTCCCCATGAAAAAGTTTTGGATTGACTGTGTAATTGCAACGGCATTCGTTTTTGCTGTATTGGGCGGACTATATGGAATCACCAAGCTTGCATTGTTCAATGCGTTCGATCCGTTGGGTAAGGCATTGGGCGATATGGAAATTACCGATATCGCTTTCTCCCAGATCCGGGAAGATCCACCCCTGGACACAAATATCGTGATTGTCAACATTGGTAAATTACCACGGGGCGGAATCGGTCAGCAAATTATGACGCTCAATCATTTCAATCCGAAAGTGATTGCATTAGACATCATATTCGCTTGTGACGGTGGGTTTATGGATTCAATCAGTTGTCCGGGCGCCTACGATACATTGGGCAATATGATCTTTGCGGAGGCTGTACGACAGGCACAAGGCAGAATGGTTCTTGCCCACAAATTATGGCAAACCAAGAAGCTTGTCCGTGAACAAGGTGATGTACAAGTATATGATTCACTCGAGCATACTGACGAACCGCTTCGTGAAGGCGCGTTCGAAGGTTTTGTCAACCTGGATACGGATGCGTCAAACCAGGAAGATCTTAAGGTTTGCCGTGCCTTGAATCCTTCCATTATGGTGAATGGTAAGCGAGAGCTTGCATTCTCAACTGAGATAGCGATGATCTATGATTCAGCAAAGGCGAATAAGTTCTTAGCGCGCGATAATTTTCTTGAACCCATAAATTATCGAGGCAATGTTGTTGACTGGCATGGTGCATCGAACTATG
>CAZHQP010000130.1:0-2732 GCA_964534735.1 uncultured Roseivirgaceae bacterium | reverse complement strand
CAAAGACAAGATTGTTATCATGGGTTTCTTAGGTGAAGACTTAAGAGATACTTCATGGGATGACAAGTTCATCACTCCGCTGAATAAAAATTATGCAGGAAAAACCCGGCCAGATATGTACGGAGTAGTTGTTCATGCGAATGCCGTGTCGATGATCTTAAATGAAGATTATGTTGATGAACTCAGTCCGTGGCAGGAATACGCCATTGCGATCATTGTTTGTTTTCTGAACGTGGCATTGTTTTCGCTTATCCATATTAAGATTCCGAAATGGTTTGACGCCCTCAGTATTGTAATTCAGTTAATCCAAATCCTGCTTTTTACGTTTGCCATGGTATACATCTTCAGTTTGGCCGATTTTAAGCTCAATCTGACAATTACGCTGGCAGCCCTGGCTTTGGTAGGAACCTGTTACGAAATCTACGAATCTGTCGTAAAAACGCTGATTCAGACCCTTCGGGCGCGGAGATTGTTTACCAAACGGAAGAAGCGTGTATTAACGCCCTGAAGTCGGATTATTTAGTAAATTTGAAGCATAATTCACCCTTTAAAATCATGAAAACCAGAAAGTTAACTGCAATTTTTGCGTTTCTTTTAATCACCTCAGCTGCAATCTCCCAGGACTACGCCTTTAAAGTGATGGCGAATAAAGGTTCAAACGAAGTTAAGTCTGGCGAGACATGGACTCCGCTCAAAACCGGAGCGAGCCTGAAAGCCACAGATGAATTGAAATTAGTTGATAATGCCTACATCGGATTAATCTCTGCCGAAGGCAAGCCGCTTGAAGTTCGCGAAGCCGGTAACCATAAGGTTGCAGACCTTACGAAAAAAATCAAAGGCGGTTCAGGCGTTATTACCAAGTACACAGATTTTATCCTGAGCTCAAACGCTGAAACAAAGAAGAACAGATTGAGCGCTACAGGAGCGGTACACAGGGGCGTTAATGCCATTGTTGTGCACTTGCCTGAAAATCAGCATGCCTCCATCCTGAATAATACAGCTGTTATCGGCTGGCATACCGATATTGCCGGCCCGTACATTGTAACGATCACCAACATGGCGAGTGACGAGCTTGCAAAAATTGAAACGACTGAAAAGTCAATTGCGATTGATGTTAAGGATCCGAAGTATAAGTTCAACACACCATCTGATCCCTTCTCAAAGTGTCTGGTGGTAAGCGTGAAAGCGAAAAATGATCCGAAGCAAACTTCGCGTGATTACATGATCAAGGCGATGGATGCGAAAGAATCTGAAAACATGAAGAAGGAGCTGACAACTGTAGTAACAGAAGTTACCGAACCGACAGCGCTGAACCAGATTGTGCTGGCAGGTTTCTACGAAGATCATCATTTGCTGATCGATGCGCTTGCTGCTTATCAGGAAGCGATGCGCCTGGCGCCCGATGCGTATACCGAGCAGTACGAAGATTTCATCGTTCGTAACAACATGCACAAGTAGAATTTTGAAAAAATAATTGAAAGAGCTGCTTGCTGGCAGCTCTTTTGCTTTACCCCACATTAACAATCAAACTAATTTATACATGAGAGTACGCTTTCTAATTTTTGTCCTGGCTTTTTTAATGGTTACCCCGCTGTTTGCCCAAACCTATACCTTTAAAGTATTGGTAAGCAAAGGCAAAACAGAAGTTAAAACTGCCGACAGCTGGCAGACGATTAAAGTTGGCGCTTCCTTAAAATCTACAGATGAAGTTAAGGTTGGTGAAAACGCCTACCTCGGATTGATCCATGTGAATGGCAAACCGCTTGAAGTTCGCGAAGCGAAAACGTATAAGGTTTCTGATCTGGTTTCGAAAATGACTCCCGGTACAAGCGTAATTACCAAGTACACGGATTTTATCCTGAGCAGTCAGGATCAGAAGAAGAACCGTTTAACAGCAACCGGAGCCGTTCACCGGGATGTTGCTCTTGTTCCAAAAGATGTAATTATCGTTTTCCTTCCGGAAAGTGAACAATCGCAACTGTATGGCGATCATGCGACCATTCAGTGGTCGACCTCGAATGTGAAAGGGCCGTATGAAGTTATCTTCACCGACCTGATGGGAGAAGAACTCGCGAAACTGGAGACAAAGGAATCCTTTGTTTCCGTGCCCCTGGATGGTGAAAAATTCAAGAACCAATCACAGATCATGGTTAAGGTTGTTGCGAAAGAAAAGCGCGGAGCCGGCTCCAAGGATTATATCCTGAAAAGACTGAAGCCTGCTGAACGTAAAAAGATCGACAGCGTAATGACCCAGATGGATGTTAAATCCATGGATCAAAAACTGGCACTCACGAAATACGTATTGGCTGGATTATATGAAGAAAACATGTTGCTGATTGATGCATTAACAGCCTATCGTGAAGCGGCAGCAATTGCTCCGGATGTGGAACTCTATAAAACTTCCTATGAGGAATTCCTCAACCGAATGGAGTTTAAGAAGTAAAATCCAACAGATATTTGTAAAGGCCTGATTTATAGCATATAAGTCAGGCCTTTCTGTTTATATACCGGTTTGGCTGGACCGTTTTAAATCCTATTTTTGTAGGGTTCAAAAACATCCTCCATGAGTGTATTAGTAAATAAAAATTCCCGTGTTATCGTACAGGGGTTCACCGGTTCGGAAGGTTCATTCCATGCCGGTCAGATGATTGAATACGGAACCAATGTAGTAGGAGGCGTTACGCCTGGTAAAGGCGGTACCGAACATTTGGGCAGGCCGGTTTTTAATACCG
>CAZHQP010000129.1:0-8001 GCA_964534735.1 uncultured Roseivirgaceae bacterium | reverse complement strand
CTTTCCGTATAGCTTTCCGTTTCTATATTCTTTGGATTCAGCCTTTGGTTGAGGAGACATTTTGCTTTGCTGACCGGGTCTGGACTGCGCTTGTGGCTTACGGAGCTGTTTTGAATCACCCTGCTTCTGCATATTTGGATATCTTGATTTGCAGAGAGATATAAAAAAGTGTGCCACTCACAAAAGATGCATAATTGTTAATATTATTGCATCATCGTCCGACATTATAATTTTAGTTGTGGAATACAATCATCATGAAGTTTTAGAAAAGTTTCGAAAGTTATACAATGTTGAACCCATGCTTGTTCGGGCACCCGCACGCATTAACCTGATTGGTGAGCATACCGATTACAATGACGGTTTTGTCATGCCGGCATCCATTCATTTTGCCACTTACTTTGCCTTTGCAGAAGCGGATGACAATCAAACGGAGATTTATTCAGTTAAATATGATCAGATGTTTGCAGTTGATCTTTCAGCGGTGAAGCCGGTATCTGAGCCGATGTGGGCCAATTACCTGTTAGGAGTGATCCGGCAGCTGATTGACGCAGGCCATACCCTAAAGCCTTTTAAATGTGTGTTTGGCGGAGATATTCCTATCGGGTCCGGACTTTCATCCTCTGCCTCGGTTGAATGCGGTTTTGCTTTTGGCCTGAATGAATTGAACAAGCTTGGCGTAGATCGATTGAAGCTTGTGTGGATGGCGCAATGGTCGGAGCACAATTTTGTGGGCATGAAATGCGGCATCATGGACCAGTTTGCAAGCATGATGGGCAAGCAGGAAAACGTTATCCTGCTTGATTGCCGGTCGATGGAGTATTCTTATTCACCATTGAAATTAGGAGAATATTCACTCGTGCTTTGTGATACGCGGGTAAAGCACGCGCTGGTCGATTCAGATTATAACAAACGCAGGGAAGATTGCGAACAGGGAGTAGCTGTTTTGAAAAAACATGATCCGAAAGTTCAAAGCTTGCGTGATGTGTCACTGGATTTTCTAAAAAAGCATAAGCACGAGCTTTCGGCAAATCAATTTATGCGATGCACTTATGTAGTGGAAGAGATTGCACGGGTACAGGCTGCCAATGAAAATTTGAAACAAAACGAACTTAAGTCTTTCGGAAAAAAAATGTTCGAAACACATGAAGGCCTTTCAACGCTTTACGAAGTAAGCTGCCCGGAGTTAGATTTCTTTGTCGATATTGCCCGGCAGTTTCCGGAGGTGATTGGCGCCCGCATGATGGGCGGTGGTTTTGGAGGGTGTACGATTAACATTGTTCGCGCAGATACAGTTGAAAAATTTGGAGCAACAATCAAGGAGGCGTATAAAAAAGAGTTTAATATTGAAGCGCTCATTCATCCGGTGAAAATTGAGAATGGAGTCTCCCTGATCAGCAAAAAATGAAGTACATGAAAATCTTTATCGCAGTTATACTGAGCGGACTGCTCACTTATAACTGTACCACAAAACCAGAAGAAAAAAACGTTTCAAATTCACCAACCATGCAGGCTAAAACAAAAAAGCTTTTTGGCATTCTGCCGGATAGCAGAGAAGTATATGAGTATGTGCTGACAAATAAAAATGGTATTGAGATACGGGTAATTAACTATGGCGGAATTATTACTTCTTTAAAAACTCCTGATCGAAATGGTGTATTAGAAGATATTGTGCTGGGATATGATTCACTTTCGGGCTACCTGAAAACTACCCCGTATTTCGGAGCGATCGTTGGCCGGTATGCAAACCGAATTGCTAACGGCAGGTTTACAATTGATGGTAAAGAGTATGCTGTTGCACAAAACAATAATGGTCAGCATCTGCATGGCGGGGAGAAAGGATTTGATAAGGTTTTTTGGGACATCGAACAGTTGGATAGCAATAGCCTTTCGTTAATGTATCTAAGCAGGGATATGGAGGAAGGTTATCCGGGAAACCTGTCTGTTAAAGTTATGTATACACTTACAGACGACAATGAGCTGAAACTTGATTATTCGGCAACTACCGATAAGAAAACAATTATCAATCTTACACAGCACTCTTATTTTAACCTTACCGGAAATGTGAAACGTGACATTCTGGATCATGAGGTAACAATCTATGCGAATAAGTTTGTGCCCGTAACGAGTGTGTTAATTCCAACGGGTGAATTGAAAGATTTATCCGCAACCCCGTTTGATTTCAGGAAACCAACAGCGGTCGGGTTACGAACGAATGAACACGATGAGCAGCTTATTGCGGGTAAGGGTTATGATCATTGCTGGGTTCTTGCTTCTGCAGATGCACTGAAACATGCAGCCACAGTATATGAGCCTGTTTCCGGAAGGGTAGTAGATGTTTACACAACCGAGCCGGGTATGCAGTTGTATTGCGGTAATTTCCTGGATGGATCAATTATCGGTAAGCAAGGTGTAGTGTATAAGCACCGTTACGGATTTTGCCTGGAGACGGAGCATTTTCCTGATTCTCCGAACCAGAGAAATTTTCCGTCAACTGAGCTTAGTCCGGGTGAAAAGTATCATTCGCAGACGACCTATGTTTTTAGTGCGCGATAACTATTTTTTGCGCGTCATCCGTACAACCAGGAAAATGATCAGTACAATCACGAAGATGACGATGAACATTCCGGTATAAACTCCGGCTCCGAAAATGTCACCGATCACCTCGCAACTGGTTAATACCATGCTGCTGATGAAAAGAATGATCATGTAAGTAAGCGGAAGGAAATAGTTTTTCATAAGAAGTAGTTTTCCGCTTTAAATCAATAATCAGACCTTTTCAAATTGATAAGAAATCAAGGGTTTATAAAAGGTGTTGTGGAAATTAGTCAACACTTAGCTGCCTTTCTGATAAGCAAGCTTCATGAATTTCTTTACTTCTGAATTCAGATCTTCCGGACTGAATAACCGCAGATGATGATTATGTTGTTGGCTGCCGGGCACCTGGGCAATCTTATGAAAGCATAAATTGTCTGAATAGGCCTGGTCAAACGGAAATACGACATCCATAAAGTTTTTACCCAGCCTGATTACGTAAGCTATTCGCGTTTTGGCAGCAAAGCCGATCATGGATTTCGTAGGGTGAATTCCAACCTTACCAAATTTTTGAAAGCTGTCAGCAAAATGCCAGAACAGCTCAATTGTTTGTTCAGATTTGCCTCTCAAAAAATCGTCCAGCGTTTTATCGCCACACGAATGAACCTGGTTGTTCTTTACAAATTTCTGTTTACAAAAAGGGCAGGTCCACATAGACTATTCCAATGCTTTTAACCGATTGCAGCTTCGTATCCGAAAACAGTTTTTACCGTTTTTTTTTACAACACTTGCACCTAAAACTCTTAATCCTTCAAATGTGAATATAACAAGATCTTTTGCAGGAAACACATGCGTATTATGCTGGCTGGTAAACGTTGTCCGAATTCAACGTGTTCAGATGTGAAAATCTTTGCTTCAAAAAACTTTATATTTCCAGCAGTAAATGTTCTGGGCATGCTGCGGATATGTTTGATATTGACAATCTTTTCCGGTTGGACGTTAAACTCGGGTTATTGTCAATCGGCTGATACCATTCGGCAAATTGACGAGGTTGTTATTCAGGGTTACCTGGCAAGGCAGCCACTTGTTCAGGTACCGGCTTCGGTTGCAGTTCTGGACGGAAAAGATTTGAGATATGGTTCTCAACAATCTTTATTGCCTGCAATAAACAGTGTTCCGGGCATTCGCATGGAGGAGCGATCTCCGGGAAGCTATCGGTTATCAATCCGCGGAAGCCTGCTGCGCTCACCTTTTGGAGTCCGGAATGTGAAAGTGTATTTCAACGACCTTCCTTTTACGGATGCCAGTGGCAATACGTACATAAACCTGATCGATCCGGCCTTACTGCAAAACATTGAAATTCTGAAAGGCCCGGATGGCAGCTTGTTTGGTGCTAATTCCGGAGGCGTTGTGTTGATGAATTCAGAAACGAAGGATACTGCACGACTGGAAGGAAGTATTTCAGGTGGCTCGTACGGTTTATTCCGACAACATGTTCGGGTGAATCAAGCTTCAAAGCGAGTGGAATGGTCCTTTGGAGAAGCGCTGCAACGCAGCGATGGATATCGCCAGCAATCAGCTATGAAAAGATTAAGTTTATTGGGATCAGCCAGGATAAATTACCAGAAAGCCAACAGCGTTAAGCTAACATTACTTTTTTCAGACCTGCATTATGAAACACCCGGAGCATTGACAGAAGCGCAATACAAAGATGATCCTCACCAGGCGAGACCCGGTTCCGCAGCCTCACCAGGAGCAGTTGAGCAAAAAACGGGTATCTACAACAAAACTTTTTTTGGAGGATTAACCCATGAGGTAGGCTTGTCGCATCGTTTGAAACATGTTCTTTCTTTTTTCGGAACGTTAACTGATTATAAGAATCCATTCATCACCAACTATGAAGTGCGGGATGAAAAAAATGCAGGCTTTCGAACCTATCTTGAGTATGATATCACCAAATCCGATTTCGATTTGAAATTTTATGCCGGCTCAGAAGGGCAGTGGGGAAGGCAACAAATTTCAAACTTTCAAAATAACGGTGGTGCACGAGGAGCTTTAGTGGTGCGTGATACAGCAACAATAACATCTGTATTCTATTTTGCCAGAGCAACTCTTAATTTCAGAAACCGATTAACTGCAGAAATTTCTGCAAGCCTGAATCAATTTGGATTTGATTTTGCCGACATCGACAGGAGAGATCCGGCAAATGAATGGATGCCCCGGCTTGCATTGAGCTATCGGTTTACGCAAAGCTTTGCAATTCGTGGATCATTAAGCCGAGGCTATTCACCACCAACAATTGCCGAGATCAGATCTTCCGGGTATGAAACCAGTCCTGACCTGCGTGCAGAGACTGGCTGGAATGGTGAGCTCGGAACGCGATTCACCCTTTGGAATAGCCGTGTTCAGGTGGATGCGTCTGCATTCAGGTTTATGTTAAAGGATGCTATTGTACGCGGAGTAGCTTCTAACGATGCCGAATATTTTTTGAATGCGGGCAGTATTAAACAGACCGGGTTTGAATGTATGTTGTTCACATGGCTTGTTCCTCAGCGATCAACCAGAGTTCGCCACGCGGCTTACGGACTTATCCGCGGAATGTCACTTCGCGTGAGTTATACCTTCAGTCATTTCAGATTTAATGATTATGTAGACTATGAATCAGTTTATTCGGGTAACCGTCTCACGGGTGTACCGGAAAGTAATCTTGTATCGGGCCTGACAATAAATTTTCCTCAACATCTTAATTTATTTATTCAGGCCATTACCACGTCCCGGATTCCGCTTGATGATGCAAACGATCATTATGCATCGCATTATGAACTACTCCAGGCGCGTGCAAATTGGACAGGTATTCGTACGAATGATCTTTCAGTTGAACTATTTCTCGGAGCTGATAATCTGCTTAACCAGAAGTACAGCCTGGGGAACGACATAAATGCATTTGGCGACCGGTATTACAATGCAGCACCCATGCTTAACTTTTATGGAGGCGTAAATGTTAAGCTTTATTGATTCGTACTTAGTACCAGCTCAAAATATTTGGCGTGATCGTACGGATTAAACCGATAGGCGGGAATTTCAACAAAACCATAATCTGTGTAAAGATTGATAGCAGCTTTCATGTATTCCGCAGTATCGAGTTTAATAGAATTATAATTTAAGGCTTTTGCAGTATCAATACATTTCTCCAGCAACAGCTTGCCGATCCCCATTCCTTTGGCTTCATCCTTTACAAACATGCGTTTTACTTCTGCATCGCTCGTACTGAATCTGCGTAAGCCGGCAACCCCAACCGGTTTTTCATTCAGGTAGGCAAGGAAAAATCCGCCATCGTGTTTGTTGTACATCGCAGGTAAATCAGCCATCTCTTTATCAAAGTTCTGAAAGGAAAGATCAAAGCCGAGCCATGTAACATACTCCATAATGAGCTGTTTTGCGTCTGCAAAATCCTGCGGCCGTTGCGCTGAACGAATTTCAATTTGAGTACCCATGCGTGTTTATCTTACGAGAATAAGCAGTAGAAGGTTATTGCATGAATACCGAACGCAATGAGGGCCAGAACGTATGGCTGATAATTTTTATTGTTTTTCTTGTCGTAAGCAATCAGGCCAAGCAAGATGAAAATGATAATGGCGTATTGTATCGTCTGTGTGACAATACCACTTAAGTTGAGTACAATCGGACCGATTCTTCCAATCGTTGGCCCGAGCAATACCAGCGTGGCGGCAATCATAAAACGCATATGCCTGGACGCAATCTTTCGGTGGTATATAGACAATGAATAGAACAACACTAACAGTACACAATCTCCGAGTGAAAAGAAAAGATTTTTGTATTCTCCGGAATGAATGATTTTAATCCAGGCCGGAACAAATGACAGAACAAGCAAGGGAAATACGAAATAAGATGCTTTTCCGATTGTTCGATGCCATGCAAGCTTTTTATTTGCAATCAGAAATGGCTGAACAATAACGATAGCAACCCAAAGCGTAGCCAGTACAGCATGTACGTGAATAAAGGGATCATAGCCCGGTTCGAAGTCCGGAATTTTTGAACCGTAAGATTTATGAAATGCCAGCGCGATGATCGGCAATTGTAACAATAAAAAATATCCGAGGTAGCGATACTGCCGTTCCATGATTATTGAATGAGAAAATATTTAATATGCAGCATTATTGACCTCAATCCAGTAGCCATCCGGATCCTGAAGATAGATTTGCTTCACGCCATCGGCCCGGGTGGTAACAGAATTAGGCTTGCCCGACCAGTCTCCATAGGGTATATTTAATTCAGCCAGGTGTTTTTGAAGTGCTTCAAGGTTTGAAGTTTGAAACGCAAGGTGTATGGTTTTGTTAAGCGTGACGGGCTCGGTATTGGAAATCAAATGCAATTCTTTTCCCTCATTTAAGGACATCCAGCGAATGTTCGGATTTGCGGTGCGATTGGTAATTTCAGAAAGCTGAAGTGCTTTTTTATAAAACTCAACCGAAGCATTTAAATCTTTTACCGATAACGCTATATGATTGAAGGTAAAATCAAATTTAGTGTTCTGACTTTGAGCCTGGAAGATTATCGTCAGGCCCAATAAACAGATTACGAGTAATTTTTTCATCATGTGATTTTTAAAACCTTCCTGAATCAACATCTTTGATAAAGGTAATTACACCGGTCATAAAAACTTTTTGATCGTCCCACATTGCCAGATGACTTCCATCAGGACAATATAAATAGCGCCCTTTTTGAACCAGCTTGCTTTGTTCCTCCATCGCTTTTGGATCCATGGTATCATGCTGCGCACCGATCATTAGTGTAGGAACTGAAAGCTCTTTCAGACGGTCTTTCACATCCCAGCTGGCAAGACGACCGCTGATTCCAAATTCACTTGGTCCCTGCATCATTGTGTAAATAGTCATGTTGCCATGCTTAAATGAGCGGTTAAGCGCATCAGGCCATTCGGTTAACCGGCAGATGTGCTCATTATAATAATTGGGTAAGAGCAATTCCATGTACCGCGGGTTCGTGAAATCTTTTTTGGCTTCTAACGCCTTGATCTCAGCCAGTACTTCAGGCTTCATTTGTTTGCCTAACACTTCTTCTGCATATTTTCCATATTCGGGTGCGCTGGCAACCATGTTCGCAATCAACAAACCTTTTAAGTTCTTCTGATATTTTAAGGCATATTCCATTCCGAGTATACCACCCCACGAATTGCCCAATACATAAAAGTTGGTGCTGTCAGCGCCAATCGCTTGCCGTACCTGTTCAACTTCTTCCACAAATCGTTCGGTTGTCCACAAGCTGCTGTCGGTTGGCTGATCGCTATAGTAAGAGCCCAACTGATCATATTCGTAAAACTCAAAACCCTCGCGCTGAAAAAATGTTTCGAAGCATTCCATGTATTCGTGTGTCATTGCAGGGCCACCATGCAGCAGCAGGACTTTTATTTTCGGATTGGTACCGAAGCGC
>CAZHQP010000128.1:0-8074 GCA_964534735.1 uncultured Roseivirgaceae bacterium | reverse complement strand
ACGCTTAAAAACGGAACTTGATGTGCATCCTGATTCTTCCAAGTTCCTTGTTCCGCCCTTTATGATCCAAACACTGGTTGAAAATGGCATCAAGCATGGCATCTCCCGGCTTACACAGGGAGGAACTATTCATTTGAAAACCCTTGTCGAAAAAAACCGTTTGAAGATACAGATACGAAACAGCGGACATTTATTGAATGGCGCACGGAAAGGAAAGTTTGGAGGAACCGGCATTAAGAATACGATGCAGCGTTTAAAGCTTTTATACGGAGAGGAAGCGTCATTCAGGATTGTAAATGAGAATAATAATTTTGTTTTAACGGAGATCATTATCCCCCAGGCATTATAATTGAAATACTATGAAGGCATTAATTGTAGATGATGAAAGGCTGGCCCGCAAAGAACTCATGAAGCTCCTGGAAGAACATCCTTCCATTGAAGTGATCGGTGAAGCCATGAATGCCGAGGAGGCCATACAAATGGTGAACGATCTCAATCCCGATCTGTTGTTCCTCGACATTCAAATGCCCGGCAAAACCGGCTTTCAGTTGCTGGAAGAACTTGATGCCGTACCCTTTGTGGTGTTCACTACGGCATATGACGAGTTTGCCCTGAAAGCTTTCGAGGTGAATGCATTGGATTACCTACTGAAGCCCATCCAGGCCGAACGCCTTTCTGAAACTGTAACCAAAATTCTGGAAAAAGAAAAGAGCCGGTCTTCTGCAGTACGCAATGCAGATAAAAAACTTGGCCTGAACGATCAGGTGTTTGTAAAAGATGGCGACCGCTGCTGGTTTGTAAGCTTGAACAATGTGCGCATGTTTGAATCAGATGGCAACTACATTAAAGTTTACTTTGATAATAATCGCCCGATGATCCACAAATCGCTCAATGCACTGGATGAAAAGCTTGATGAACGTGCATTCTTCCGGGCAAGCCGCAAGCACATTATCAATTTAAGCTGGGTAGAAGGCATCGAACAATGGTTCAATGGCGGCCTGATGGTGAAGCTTAAAGGCGGTGATAAAGTTGAAGTTAGCCGCAGGCAGGCCGCAAAATTCAAGGATATGATGTCGCTTTAAAACAAAAATACCGGATAACACGTATTGCTTGTTTTAGCAAACTTTCTTTTTTTTGCCGCTTAAACAACTAATACCCTTATGAAAAAATTACTCTTTATCGCACTGCTTTTAACAAGCACTGTTGCCTTCTCTCAGGTTGAAAAGGGAGACATTACAGGTACTGCTAACTTAAACTTTACCAGCTTAAAGCCGGAAGGTACAGATGCTATTAAATTAGCAACTTTTTCACTGCGTGCTGGTTACTTCTTTACTCAGCACATTGAAGGTGGTCTTTCTCTCTCCATCACAAATGCAGCTGAAACAACCTCTACAGGTATCGGACCATACGCAGTTTACAACTTCTTAACTGCGGATGCTAAATTGTTGCCTTACATCGGTGCTAACTTCCTGAATTACAATACAGGTATTGACGGGGCTGATCCAATTAACCAAATTGGCGCTTTTGGTGGTGCAAAGTATTTCTTAACTGAAGTAGTTAACGTTGACGCCAGCCTTAACTATACCACATGGTTAGGCGATATTAGCGGATCATCGCTGACGTTTAACGTTGGTATCGGTGTTAACTTTGGCCGATTGAAATAGTTTTTTGAAGAAATTTGCAGGAGGATGTGGTTACACATCCTCTTTTTTATTTTGTAACTTCCCTTGTATGAAAGCCAGCGTAATAGCATTAAGCCTTTTTTTAAGCTCATTGTGCATCATCACACGTGCTCAGGATGTATATCTCTCTGCTTATAAAAAGCTTCCCGTTGGTACGGGTGATGTGGAAAATATCGCGTTTTCAGAAGATGCTAAAATAATGAGTGTCACCGATAAAAGGGGAAACATCTATCTGATAGAAACAGAATCTGCAAACATTTTAAAAAAGATTCCGGCTACCGGAAAAATTCTCTTTCAGGAATTTTTGGATAAGGATAAGAAATTTATTGCCGTAAAAGCGAATGGACAATTCTCAACTTATCCGCTTACCTCATTCGAAGAGAGTAAAGGGTCACAAACGTTTCCTTCACCACTATACATAACACTTGATCCTAATCAGGGATATCTCACCGTTTTGGAAAAGAATAATCAGATTGAAGTTTTTGATCTAAAAGCGGGAATGACTCAAACACGTATTCAGACGAACGGTGATTTGAAAAACACATTGTTTCTGGGCTTTGATCGATTTGGTCAGCAACTTGCAGCCATTAACAATATTGGTGAAAGTTTTAGCTGGGAATTCATCAATCAGAAATTCTTACGGGAATTAAAATTACAAAGCGGAGAATATTCCGGCTCGCGCTCGGTTATCCATGCGGCTTCAACAAGCAAGGGTTCGGATAATTTTGTAATTGGTCTTCAGGAAGTATTCATACCAAAAGGCGGTCTCCAGCCGGGCCGTCAGCCGGAACGAAAAAATATGCTAATCGCTTATGATTGGTCAACCGGACAAGAGAAAAAACGAGTACCCTTACGCTATCGCCCCGATGGTCTGGCTATGGGGCCAACACCTTCGGTATTGTTCTATTATAGCAGCGACACGCGAAATATTTTTATTGTAAATCTTGACAAGGGTGAAATAAATGAAAGTGTTTCGGTAGACGAGCGGCCAAGCTCTATTGCTTTGTCGGATGATGGAAGCATTCTCGCAGTCGGTACCGTTAGCGGAGTGGTAAATCTCTATGAAGTTATCCGAAATAACCCTGCGGAAATAAAAGTTACGAATCCGCCTACCAGCAGAAACTATGGAGAACAAGTCATTAAAGGTTCTTCTATAACTATTGAAGGCAAAATTGACGGATCGGACCGGATGAGTCATGTGATGATTAATGAAAAAAAGGCCGAACTTAATCCGGATGGCAGCTTCAAAGGCGCTGTTGATCTGGTGCCCGGTAAAAACCGTGTTCGCATCGCTGCACAAAACACGCAGTCGCAAGTGATTAGTAAAGATCTTTATCTGGAAAGTGAGCCTTTGCAACAGAAAACCATAACAACTGATCATGCAATCTATAATAAGCGGATTGCCTTGGTAATCGGTAATTCTGATTATACAGCTACAAGCAAACTGAAAAATACCCTCAATGATGCAAGAGCGATGACCGCCACATTAAAAAGTCTTGGCTTTGAGGTTATCAGCATTGAGAATGGTACCTACGAAACAATTAAGAATGCCATCTATGCATTTGGTGATCGCATTCAGGATGTAGATGTATCAATGTTCTTTTATGCGGGCCATGGCCTGGAAGTGGACGGAACAAATTACCTGGTACCGGTAGATGCGGATATCCAGTCGCATCTTGACGTAAAGCAAAAATGTATTCCACTATCCGGGGTCTCTACTACCATGGAGTTCGCGAATGATGAAGGATTAAATATGATCATTCTGGATGCGTGTCGCAACAATCCTTTTCCGGCAGGCAAACGTGGCGGAAGCGGGCTTGCCCGTATCAACGCGCCAAGCGGAACGTTGATCGCCTATGCAACGGATCCGGGCTCTGTCGCTTCAGATGGCGATGGAACAAACGGATTATACACCGGTGAGCTGATCAAACAATTGAAAATCTCTCAGCGTATTGAAGACATCTTCATGCATACACGCAACAGTGTAGAGCAACTTTCAGGCGGCAAGCAGCGCCCGTGGGAAGAAGCAAGGCTTAAGGGAATCTTCTATCTGAAATAATTATTTCAGTACCAGCTCAATCAGTTCTTTTTGCACGTTCCAGTCTTTGGCAAGTTTAAGCATCGCGGTAGCCTCCATTTCGGTTACGTAACCTTTCAGGTTATTCGACTGCCAAACCATGTTGATTAGTTCTGTACGCTTGTCTTTTGGATAGTCGGCAATAATCTCGTTCAGATATTCACGAGCCCGTTCGAAAGAAGTAATGTAGTCTTCTTCAATAAACTTGAGTGCCCATTTGTATTCATCGTGGGCCTGTAAGTCATCCGCTGTTTTCTCCAGGTCGATGCGCTCGGGCTCATCCAAACCGTGATAGTAGAAGATCACGGCCTTCAGCAGCATGTAAACTCTTTTTTCTTCCTGGGATTTCATGAGAACTTTGTGTGTGAAAATTACAAAACTTCTGTGAGCTTGTATAAAACGGGTTTGCTCAGACTGGCATCCATTTCCAGACTGGCAATTTGCAGATTTAATAAATACAGTCCGTCAGTGATTGTATTCTCGACAAAGATCAGTTCTGTGATGGTACTCGTTTTACGGATATTCTGAGGAAATTGCCAAAAAGCTTTATGTGCTAACAGCTTTCCACCATCCTGTTCCCGATCAACACTTGGTAAGTCAAGCAATACATGATTAACCCCAAGCTCAACCAGGTAAGTTGCTGCCTCATGATCGAGGTAAGGCGGGTTAGTACCGGAATAGTTTGCCATTCTTTTCTGGTCTGTGTTTGGAATCGTCCGTGCCACAATGGCCTGAACGTTTTGGTTTTTAATCTTCTCTGATAAAGCATTGCGCGTAATAACAAAATCTCCTGAATCATTTTTCTCAGGTGTTACCGAGATAACTTCAGTGATGAAATGGAATTCGGTAAGGCATTGATTGATGGTGGCACCATCGGAAGAAATATGTCCGTAGCATTCTGTGTGTGTACCATTACCATGAGGTGTAACCGTAAGCTTTTGATAGTTTACACTGCCACCTTCTTTTACACTTCCCACAAAATTGCCTGAACGGATTGTTTCCATCGCCACAACCTCAGCCCAGTAACAGTTAGGATTTTGATTACCTGATTTTACCGGCAAAGAAATATCCAGCGGATTGTTCAGCGCTGCGGTATAACTTCTGTTGTTGAATAGTATCTGTGCGGTCATGTGAATAGATCAGATGAAATTTTATCAGCTAACAGCTTACCGTTTCGGGTGAGGGTTATGATATCATTCTCAATCTTAATAAATTTTTTATCTAAAAGCTGATCAATATAAGCCTGATTTTGTTCGATCAGATTGTAGTTGAATTGTTTTTTCAGAACCTCAAGATCGGTTCCCCATAAGGTTCGCAGCGAAGTAAGAATGTATTCGTTGATCTTGTTCTCGCGCGACAACATTTCTTTTTCAAAAGGGATAGTTCCTGCCTGAAGAGCTTTTAAGTAAGTATGGTTATTCGAAACTGTGTATTGACGGCTTTCTCCATTATAGGAATGGGCGCTGGGTCCGGCACCTAAATATTTTGAACCCTTCCAGTAGCTGCTGTTATGCCTGGAATGAAATCCGGGCCTCGAAAAGTTGGATATCTCGTAATGTTCATAGCCTGCCGCAGCAAGCTCCTGCATTAACAGTTCAAGATGCTGCGCTGAAACTTCATCTGGTTCAGGCTTAATTTTACCGGTTACAGCCCATTTACCAAAAGCAGTTTTCTCTTCAATGGTTAACGAGTAGCATGAGATGTGTTCAGGATTTAATTCGATTGCCTGCCGGATGTCAGCTAACCATTGATCATTTTTTTCACCCGGTATCGCGTAGATCAAGTCAATGCTGATATTATCAAAGCCTGCATCACGCGCATCAGTAAAGCTTTTGATCGCAGCAACGCCATCGTGTACACGGTTAAGAAATTTTAAACGCGCATTATCAAAGGTTTGAATTCCGATACTCAAACGATTAACACCCGATTTACGCAGTTCATTTAATCGTTCCGGGGTAAGATCATCGGGATTGGCTTCAACGGTAATCTCGGCATAATCATAAACCTGTTGTGTTGCACGGATCGTATCCAAAATCAAACTCAACTCATCCTGTGAAAGAACGGAAGGCGTGCCGCCACCAAAGTAAATCGTTTCAATGAGCTCACCTGACAAATAATCCTTTTGAAGCACAAGCTCTTTTGAAATGGCTGCGAGCATCTCGGTCTTTACCTGCTGATTAACTGAAAAGTGAAAATCACAGTAGTGACAAGCCTGCTTGCAAAAAGGAATATGAATATAAATACCGGCCATTAAAAGTGTTTCAAAAATACGGTTTTGTTAAACGATCCTGATACTTTTGAGGGAATATGCGATTCACACTGATCTTCGTTCTTTTTATTGTTGCGCTAAGCACGTTTGCGCAGGAGAAGGTTGTGATAAAAAAGGACTTGCAGGCCGAATGGCTAATCCGTGACAGCAGTGCCTACCGGAAATTTGAGTCAGCAAGCAACGCGAAAACGATCTACTTTACATTAAATGCGCGGCTTTTTAAAACAGATTACCTGTATTTAAAATCCGCACAACCCGTTTCAATTCTTATTAACGATGTCTTGTTAGCCGATAATATTGAACAGATCAGTCTATCCATGGATAGCTTGACTAAGCTTTATCGATCGTATGAATTATTTGTTGCCGTCCATGCCGAAGAAATAATTAATACCAATAAGCTGAATACGCTAATGATTGCTCACGTGCTTCACCAGGCCGGTAAGCCGGAAGAATCATACCTGAAAGCAAAAGTAACTTTCAGAGATTATGCGGTAACCGCCATTCTGACCCTGATCATATTCCTGGTGAGCATTATTCGGCTTAACCCCGGACTTTCATCGGATTACTTTTCAATCCGGAAAATATTTTCACTGCGCGAAAGTGAAGATGATCATTATTATTATCGGGTAACCAGTGCAACGATCCTGTTTTATGTTTTCACAAGCCTGATGCTTGGATTATACATCCTGGTGGTTGCACGCTTCACCACTTTGAAGCTAGGTCTTGACAATCTTCTGACAGCATCATATTGGATGCTCATCTTTATTTGGCTTAAAGTAAGCGCGTATGTTTTATTTTTTCTTTTTGCAAAAGTTGTAATCATCTACATTATCAGTACGCTTTTCGGAATTCGTGAAGTGGCAGGTTATCATTTCTTTAATTTTGTGCGCTTGTTGCTGGTTAGCATAGGCGTATTTACACTTATATGGATAATTTATTTTATCCCCTATGGTCAGCAGCAAGGCTTTTATGATTTCCTCTACGCGCTTATCCCCTGGATACTGGGCGCATGGATTGTGCTGGGCTTTTTTAAGCTTGCCTCACGGGTTCATCACTCAGCGTTCCATTTATTTTCGTACATTTGTGCCACCGAATTAATACCCTTCTTTATCATTATCGAGGTACTAAATAAGTAGGTGAATTTGTTACGCGTTGATATGAGTGAAAAAGTGAATGACAGAATGCGCAAAGTAAAAAGTGTTCTGGTTACGCAAGAGGCTCCCACTGATCAAAACTCCCCATATTTGAAGCTGGCTGAAAAATTCAATCTCAAGATTGATTTTCGTCCGTTCATTGAAGTTCAGCCGGTGCCAATTAAAGAATTCAGAAAACAAAAAATAGAAATTCTCAACTACACGGCCGTCATTTTTACAAGTCGGCATGCGGTAGATCATTTTTTTCACATTTGCCGCGAGCTTAAAATTGAAATGCCTGCCGATATGAAGTACTTCTGCATCTCTGAGCAGACGTCTAACTATCTTCAGAAATACATCGTTATCCGGAAGCGTAAAATCTTTACCGGTTTGAAAAGCACACAGGATCTGTTGGAGATTCTGAAGAAACATAAGAACGAAAAGTATCTCTTCCCTTGCTCGGATATCCGCAAAAACGATATTCCTGATTTTTTAAAGGATAACGGCTTTGACTTTACAGAAGCAATCATGTACCACACTGTGGCCAGCAACCTGTCTGACCTTGAAGAAGTTTTTTACGATGTGCTCGCGTTCTTCAGCCCGTCTGGCATCAACTCACTTTTTGTAAATTTTCCTGATTTTAAGCAGAATAACACCCGCATTGCAGCGTTTGGACCTACAACAGCGAAAGCTGTTCGCGATGCCGGACTACTGCTTGACATAGAAGCCCCCTTACCAAATGCCCCCTCTATGACGGGAGCATTGGAGCTGTACATCAAGAAGGCGAACGGGATCAAATAACTCCTTCATTCATTGGATTTTACAAAGTGTCATATTTTATTACACTTTAATTACACGGCCGTTGAAAGTGTCGCAAAAAAGAACTTACTTTAAATCCTCCTTTTGGTGTTTT
>CAZHQP010000127.1:0-8138 GCA_964534735.1 uncultured Roseivirgaceae bacterium | reverse complement strand
GAAAAGTTGTTTTTGGTGACCAATTGAATAAAGTCCTGAGCCTGAATAGAGATCAACGAACACAATGTCGTTAACCTTTCCGGAAACATTGGTGATAAAAGATTCGAAATATTGCTGGATGAGTTGAACCTTTACTTTAAACCACGGTTCGGCAGCCGTTGTTACAAAACCATCATCCTGAAAAGAGTTAAAAAAAGCAGGCGAAGTTGTCAGGCTCAAATGTTAACAGGTTTAACAAAAGTACTTTTATGAGGATAAGGATGCAAGATTCTGATGAGGAATGTGCTATTGGAAATATTTTATGAAGGATAGAAAGGATCACTTACCTTGCGGGGTCGTATGGATTATTTAGAGCAGCTGAACCCTTCGCAGTACGAAGGTGTAGTGAATACAGAAGGACCCACCATGCTGATTGCCGGTGCGGGATCAGGAAAAACCCGGGTACTAACCCTCCGTATCGCCCATCTTATTAAAGTAAACGATGTTGACTCGTTCAGCATTATGGCGCTGACGTTCACCAATAAGGCTGCCAAGGAAATGCGTGAACGTGTGGAGAAAGTTGTCGGGTCTGATGCGCGCAATATCTGGATGGGAACCTTTCACTCGGTGTTTGCGCGGTTGCTACGGGCAAAAGACCGGGGCACGCGACTCGGTTATACTCAGAACTTTACGATCTATGATGTTGATGACTCCAAAACGATCATCCGGCAGGTTGTAAAAGAGCTGGGTCTGGACGAAACAGCCTATAAACCTAACGTCATCTATAACAGGATCTCTGCAGCAAAAAACCAGTTGATCAGCTGGCAGATGTACCTCGCCAATGGCGAGCTGATGGCCGATGATGCCTCTAACCTTCGCCCGGAGATGGGTCGCATTTACAAAACCTATCAGGAGCGCATCTTTAAAGCTGATGCGATGGACTTTGATGACATCCTCTTTAATACTGACAAATTATTAAAAGAGCACCTCGATGTTTTGAACGAGCTTCAGCAGCGGTTCAGGTATTTATTGATCGATGAGTTTCAGGATACAAATCATTGTCAGTACAGCATCGTAAGAAAGATTGCTTCGGCCTACCGGAACATTTGTGTGGTAGGCGATGATGCGCAAAGCATTTACGGCTTTCGCGGAGCGGACATTACCAATATCCTGAACTTTGAGCGCGATTATCCGGATCTTAAAATGTTCAAGCTTGAGCAGAATTACCGCTCAACACAGAACATTGTTAATGCAGCCAACTCGGTTATCAAAAGAAATCGCGCCCAGATCCCTAAAAACGTCTGGACCCAAAACGAAGAAGGCAACCCGATTGAGCTAATCAAAGCGTTATCGGATAACGAAGAAGGCCGGCTCGTTGCCTCTTCCATCTTTGAAGAAAAGATGCAGCACCAGTTGAAGTTCAGCGACTTCGTAATTCTTTATCGAACCAACAGCCAGTCGCGCGCAATGGAAGAATCGCTGCGCAGGATGAACATCAAGTACAAAATTGTAGGCGGGCTATCCTTCTATCAGCGCAAGGAGATCAAGGATCTTTTAGCCTACATGCGCTTCACACTCAATCATAACGATGAAGCTTCATTCCGCAGAATTATCAATCTGCCCAAGCGTGGCATTGGCGATACCAGTGTTGATAAGCTTATCCTGGGTGCAAATGATCAGGGTGCTTCCATCTGGGATGTGCTTAAGGACCCCAAACACTTTGTAACGGGGCGAACCATCGGGGCGATTGATGATTTTGTTACGATGATCAAACGCTTCGAGCTGGAAGTCGGGCGCAAAGATGCCTACGATGCTGCTTTCGATATAGCGAAAGGCTCGGGCCTGATGCGTGAATTATATGAAGACAAAACCGTAGAGGGACTTAGCCGTTACGAAAACGTTCAGGAATTGTTAAACGCTATTAAAGAGTTTGTCGAAGATCCCGAAAAGGAAGACAAATCACTTGGTGCATTCCTGCAGGAAGTTTCTTTGGTTACGGGCCAGGATGAAGACAAGGATAAAGATCCCGATAAGGTTACGCTCATGACCATTCACATGGCGAAAGGTCTTGAGTTCAAATACGTTTATATTGTTGGTCTGGAAGAAGACCTCTTCCCTTCTCAAATGATGCTGAGCAGCCGTGCAGACCTGGAAGAAGAACGCAGACTTTTTTATGTGGCAATTACACGCGCTCAAAAGAAGCTGTACTTAACCTACGCAACGTCACGATACCGGTTTGGGAGATTAAAAAGTTGCGAGAAAAGCCGCTTCATTGACGATATCGATCCGGGCTATATTAAGATGAGCACGAAGTTTTCCAGCGGGGAATCTTCGGCTGTAAGCACCGGTTATGCAAGAACATTGGTACAGGGCATTAAGAAAACGGTTGCCTCGCAACCTTTAAAACCCAAAGCAACGGCTTATAAACCTCCGGTTGATTTCAGGCCAAGCGACAATGCTTTGCTACGGGAAGGTATGAAGGTTGAGCATCCCAAATTCGGCTTCGGCAAGGTCGAAAAGATGGATTTCTCCGGTCCGGATAAGAAAGCCAAAATAATATTTGACGATTTTGGCGAGAAGACCTTATTACTTAGCTTTGCCAAACTGAAAATACACGAATAGAGGCATAATACAGCCTCGCACTACACAACACATGGCAGAAAAAGTAATCGGAGAATACAATACCTCACGGCCTGATATTATCTTAAAAGAATATGGCCGAAATGTTCAGAAACTTGTGGAGTATATATCCGCAGCATTCCGGATAAGGAGAAGCGCACCGAGATGGCGTTCACGCTCATCGAGTTAATGAAGCAGTTAACGCCCAGCGTTAAAGAAGCTACACCGGAAAATCCACAACGCATGTGGGATGACCTGTATGTGATCGCAGATTTTAACCTGGACCTGAATAATCCATTCCCGGTGCCGGATCGTGAAACGTTATTCAAAAAGCCTGCGCACATCGGGTATCCGCAAAGTAACATCCGGTTCAAACACTACGGTAAAAACATTGAGCGTCTGATCAAGGAAGCGGTAAAACTTGAGAACGATCAGGAACGCAACGATGCGGTGATCTACCTGGGCAAGCTCATGAAAACGTTCTATGGCAACTGGAATAAGGAAACCCTGGATGATTCAGTTATCGTAAATGATATTCGTTCATTGTCGCAAGGCAAACTTTCGCTTGATCTGGAGAAGGTTCGGGAAGAGAACTTGTTCGAGCAGCTTTACAAGGGCGAGCGTGGCGACAACCGTAAGATGGGTCAGGGCGAAGGTGGCGGCCACAAAGGTCAGCATCGCAATGGCGGACAGCGTCATGGCAAACGTCCGTTCAACAAGAACAAAAACCGGAACAACAATAATAACAACCGCAGACGCGATCAATAATCTTATTGACAACTCATTTATTAGCCAATGACTCAACAAAAAATGTTGATCTCATTGGCTAATTTTCAAATTAACGAATCGACACATTAATCAGCATGAGCATTTTCAAAATCAAGGGTGGCAATAAGTTAAAGGGCGAGATCATTCCGCAAGGCGCAAAGAATGAAGCACTTCAGATTATAAGTGCAGTTCTCCTCACCGATCAGCCGGTAACGATTCATAACATTCCGGATATTCGCGATGTGAACAAGCTGATCGAGCTTGTAGGTGATCTCGGAGCAAAAGTTGAAAAGCTTGGCAAAGATTCATATCAGTTTACTGCCGCAACGGTTAACACTCAATTTTTAGAAAGTGAAGAATACCGCACAAAAGCAGCCGCCCTGCGTGGATCAGTGATGTTGCTCGGTCCTATTTTAGCGCGTTTTGGAAAAGCAAGCTTGCCTAAACCCGGTGGTGATAAAATTGGAAGAAGAAGACTCGATACGCACTTTATTGGTTTCCAGAAACTTGGCGCAAAATTCAATTTCGATTCGCATAATCAATACTTTGAGATTGATGCCTCTAAGTTAGAAGGCACATACATGCTGCTCGATGAGGCTTCCGTTACCGGAACTGCAAACATCGTGATGGCTGCTGTTCTGGCAAAAGGAACAACAACCATTTACAATGCAGCGTGCGAGCCGTACTTACAGCAGCTTTGCAGCATGCTCAACCGCATGGGCGCAAAGATCAGCGGGGTTGGCTCGAATTTATTAACCATTGAAGGCGTTCAAAAGCTTGGCGGAACTGAGCATACACTCCTCCCCGACATGATTGAGATCGGAAGCTTTATTGGCCTGGCTGCTATGACGCAATCCGAGATCACGATCAAGAATTGCCGCATTGACATGCTGGGAATTATTCCGGAGATCTTCAGAAGACTCGGTATCAAAATGGAATTCCGCGGAGATGATATTCACATCCCTGCTCAGGAGAAATACGAAATTGAATCGTTTATTGATGGCTCCATCCTGACGATTGCTGACTCACCGTGGCCCGGATTCACACCTGACTTAATCAGTATTGTATTGGTTGTGGCTACGCAGGCCAAGGGCTCTGTGTTGATCCACCAAAAGATGTTTGAAAGCAGATTGTTCTTTGTCGACAAGCTGATTGACATGGGTGCTCAGATCATTCTTTGTGATCCGCACCGCGCTAACGTAATTGGTCTGGAGCGCAAACAAACATTACGTGGAATTAAGATGGCCTCCCCTGACATCCGTGCAGGAGTTGCGTTATTGATCGCAGCGCTTTCTGCAACAGGAACAAGCGAGATCTCAAGCATCGACCAAATCGATCGCGGGTATCAGAACATTGATGCGCGTTTAAGAGCACTGGGTGCTGATATTCAGCGCATTTAAATTTTTCATAATTTCAACTATATATTAAACCACCCAGGGTGGTTTTTTTTATTAGTCATAAGTCTTAACTTTAGTATGCCCCAATCCTCACGTATATGAAAGTTTTTACGTATTGTGTCCTCGTCACTAGCGTTCTAGTAATATCAAAAGTCAACGCTCAGGATTTCTCAATCAGCAGTATAAATGGCAGTTTTGAAACGAATTACTGCGGAAATCATAGCTTAAGCATGGGCATTGATAATCATTTAGGCAGGAGTTTTAGCTGGGAAAGAAGGTCAAAGTCAGACTCAGGAGACTGGACCTCATGGGGTGAATTTTCTACCTCTACACCGACAAGCCCGTTATTCTACCACACACATTATGCGGCTTCAAATATAATTGAGGGTGTGACCTATCAATTTAGAATAAAGCTTATCAATTCAAATCCTGCACAGTATAGCAACGTATTGGAAAAATACCTTCCCGGAAAAAACGGGGGCATCTTGACGTATACGATCAGTTATCCCTGCAGAACCGGAGTAGATAAGGCTATGCTAACTCTATCAAATTATTTAGGTGATGTTGTTAGATGGGAATACCGGATAACCTATTGGGATAACGCTCCAGTTAATCCGAAATTCGTTACTTCTCCGTGGAATACCTTTTCAACGACCAATTCTCCTACTGCTCAATTTTCAATGCCCGTTGTTGGTCCATCTGATGTGTTTAATAGTACAATTTATGATTTCAGAGCAGTAACGAATAACGGTACTTGCGAAGCTACCTCAAATGAGGTTCTGAATATAGGAGCCAGTACACAGGAGCCAACTTCAATTGTCTATTATAAAATAACCGCAAACAAAACATTACAAATTGGGCCAGACGGGCATTATACAATTAGCATGTGTGATGGCGATACGCTTAAATTAACAGGAAATTACAAATTTGGCGGACCATCTTACTATGAATGGTCTACTGGGGAGACTACACAGTCAATCTATGTTACAAAGGCCGGTGATTATAGTTTTTTAGCTACATGGAGACAGGCAGGGTGCGAAAGGTATGGCCCCGAAAAAAGAGTAACAGTTGTTATCAAAAACAATCCCAAACCCACAATAACTTCTACGTACGGTCCAATTAATGGATCATACGTTTGTACAAATGGCACGATTGGATTAACATCATCAGATTCTCATCTATACTATTGGTCACATGGACCCACAACAAAATCTGTTATAGTTCCTGTAGGTGGTCCTTACTATGTCGAAGCTCTTTATGGAAATGGCTGCCTGAGAAGAAGTGATCCGGTTACCGTAAAACAAAAGCCAAACATATTAACACCGGATAAAACTATCTGTTCCGGAGACGCTGCCAATCTTCAGCTTACGTCAGATTATAGTGGAGCAACTTTTTCATGGTCTGTATTCAATAAATCAACAAACGTTTCTAATATAACAGTTGGAGCAACCGGCACAGGAAATTTAATTCCGGATGTGATAAATACAAACAACACTTCTCAGGGCACCGTAATATACCAGGTAAATGCTGCCGCGAATTCATGTGTTGGCGAAAGGAATGTCACTGTTAAAATTAACACATCCCCAATAGTTACGACATCACCCGTGAATCCATTAATATGTCAGAGTTCAGGAGTTAGCCTGACTGCTTCAGGAGCCTCAACTTATAATTGGTCACCAACTTCAGGATTATCATCCGCTACAGGTTCAACTGTTACAGCCAGTCCTCTAGTTACAACCACTTATACAGTGGTTGGCACTGGTTCGAATGGTTGTTCAAAGAATGCAACTGTATCGGTAGAAGTAAAACCAAAGCCACAGGTTCTGACATCCAACAAAACCATTTGTTCAGGTGCGTCAACCAGCCTGGCACTGACCTCTGATCTGAGTGGAACAACCTATTCGTGGAGTGTATTGAGCAAATCATCAACAATAACCGGTACAACTGTTGGTTCTGCGGGAGTAACTACATCCATAAACCATGTATTGACAAATTCATCAACATCCACTGCAGGATCGGTGGTGTATAGGATTACCCCCATAACAAATGCGTGTACAGGAGCGTATAGAGATGTTACTGTTACGGTAAATCCTAAATTAAACCTACCAACAATTAGCGTATCAGGTAATTTATGTGTCGGAGACGTTACACTCACCGCCAGTTCCGGCACTTCTTATCAATGGTCTAACGGGGCCACTTCCAGAATAATTACTGTATCGTATTCAGGAACATTTTATGTACGCGTAACCAATTCGAATGGATGTACCATTCAGTCCAATACAGTGGATATTAGCAGCTGCTCCACTCCTGATCCTTGCAGCCAGCCACAAGCCCGAAGTGGAATTGAGGGCATGAATCAGGAATACCCCTACCCTCCATGCCCGGAATCAATAGCAGCTAAGACTGAATTAGTTCTTAAACAAACTACTGTATACCCTAATCCAGTGCGTGATGAGCTTACTGTTCAACTTCCTTTAATAGCCGAATTTGATATACCTGTGAAAATATATTCACAGTATGGGCAAGAGTTAAAATCTGAGCTAATAGGTAGAGGTAAAAGCAGAACAATCATTGATCTAAGAAGCTTAAACAATGGTTTCTATATTGTTAAACTTGAATATAACTCAAAATTGGTACAGGTAACCCGAAAACTCGTAATCAATCATAACCCTTGAGTATGATAACGATCAAGCACCAAGAATTAAATCTCAATCGTCAAAGCAATAGGGCAATGATCTGAGCCCATGTACTCGTTGTAGACAGCTGCCTCTTTAACTTTTGGAAGAAAGTTTGTTGGCACCAGGAAGTAATCAATCCTCCACCCGATGTTGCGTGCACGTGAATTAGAGAAGTTACTCCAGTAGGTATACTTTACTTCCTGCGGATGAAGATGACGGAAGGTATCCACAAAGCCTGCATCCAGCAACCGTTGAAAGCCATCAATCTCGCATTGCGTATAGCCCGCAGAACGGTTGTAATTTTCTTTCGGATTGGCAATATCAATTGGCTGATGTGCAACGTTCAAGTCACCGCACACAATAACAGGTTTTCTCTTTTTCAGTGAAGTCACATGATCTTTAAAAGCTTCGTCCCATGTTTCGCGGTAGTCCAGACGCTTTAATCCGTCACCGGAGTTAGGCGTGTAAACCGTCACCAGGAAATAAGTCAGGAACTCAGCCGTAATAACGCGGCCTTCCATATCATGGTCTTCAAAGCCAATGTCGTAGGTAACATTTAGCGGCTCTTCTTTCGACAGAATGGCTGTTCCCGAATACCCTTTGCGGGCTTTGGATGAGTTTGCATAGCCATAATATCCCGGAATCAACTGAAGCACGTCCTTCACATCCTCAACCGAAGCTTTTGTTTCCTGAAAGC
>CAZHQP010000126.1:0-8224 GCA_964534735.1 uncultured Roseivirgaceae bacterium | reverse complement strand
TTGAGGTTGTTTCCCGGGATTACATAAAGGATAATACAAGGGTTTACTTTAACACCCATACAATACCAGGCGCAGATCCAAAAACTTTTTCCTATGTATTTGGAGATTATTCAAAGGATCATAAACATGTGTATTATAAAACCGAAATATTGCCCGGTATTCAGGTTGAAAACCTCACCGTTGATTATGGCAGTAATTCAATATCCGATGGAAAAATTACCTTTCGAGACGGGATTCAGCTGAAATAATTATCGTTTACGGATTTTCAGGCGCCAGATTTTATCATATTCAAGCTCTCCCTCATCTACCATTTCCCGGATAATATCTACAAACAATTCGGTATCGGTCGGTGCAATCCGCTTTTCAAGCTGGTCAATCGTGTAAAGCTTTGATTTTACGAGCGTGATGATTTCGTTGCGCAGCGATTTGGTTTGTGTTGTACTCTCTTTTTTCTTCAATTCGATACACACGTCACACTTTCCGCAGGTTTGAAAAGTTTGCTCACCAAAATATTCCTGGATCAGCTGCATCCGGCAACGGTGTGTGGACGTAACAAAATTACACATTGCTTTCATTTTCGATTCGATGAGTGCTTTGCGTTCTTCCAGCCGCTTAACATTTAACGGAAGCCTCTCCGCATCCTGTCGCGGCAGGATAAAGGTAATCTGCGGCTTTTCTTTGGTTGCTTTATAGTCAATGATCTTCAGTTCATGCAGGTGTTTCAGCGAGGTGATTAATTCACTGGTTTTTATTTTCAATCCTTTTGCCAGATACGGCTCTGAAATTTTTGTGAAATCAGTAAATAGCTGACCGCCATATAACCGAAGCAGCATCTTGATCAGCGGATCAAATTGTTCATTCGCCACCTGGAATTCATACAGCCTTCCTTTGTTTACTGAAATATGGATAACAGACGGGCTGTAAAAGCTTTCGTTAAACTCGATCAATCCTTCTTCTTCCAGCTTGCGCAAAGCATTATTTGTTATAGCAGGTTGCAATTCAAACCGATCGCAAAAATTAAACAAGTCAAAATCAAAGCTCTCTCCTTCCCCGCTACCCAGCGCAAGCTGAAAATAATTGGCAAGCGCCTGGTAGGTTTTCTTCAAAACAATAATCGAGGGTTGCGACTGCCTGGTCTTGGTTTGAAGATTCAATACGTCCGAATCATGATAAATGACAACTGCGTATGCGCGCTTGCCATCGCGACCGGCACGGCCTGCCTCCTGATAATAGGATTCCAGGTTTTCAGGAAGATCAAGGTGCGCTACAATTCTTACATCCGGTTTATCAATACCCATCCCAAAAGCATTCGTTGCAACCATTACCCGCTTCTTATTCTTAACCCATTCCTCCTGGTTGGCAGTTCGCTGATCAAAAGTCAAACCCGCATGATAGAATGTAGCGCTAAGCCCTTTCTTTTCAAGTGCTTGCGCCAGTTCGAAAGTTCCTTTACGGGAACGCGAATAGATTATTACCGACCCCTGAACTTTCTGTAGTACTTCCATCAGCTTGCTTTCTTTGTTCTCTGTTTTACGGACAACAAATGAAAGGTTATCGCGTGCAAACGTGCGTTGAAATACCTGGTACCCCTTCTTGAAAGCAAGCTTGTTTACGATATCATCCTTTACTTGCGGTGTGGCCGAGGCTGTTAAGGCGATCACCGGAATATCGGGCAACAACTCACGCAGCCTCACAATTTCAAGATACGAGGGCCGGAAGTCGTAGCCCCATTGCGAAATACAGTGCGCCTCGTCAACCGCAATCAATCCAATCTTCATTTGCTTTGCCCGCTCAATGAAAATCTCGGTATGCAGCCGTTCGGGTGATACGTATAAAAATTTTACATCACCATGAATGCAATTGTTAAGCGCAATATCAATCTCCTGTCGCGACATAGCTGAATGAACAGCCACTGCATGAATACCCCTGCTTTTCAAATTCTCGACCTGATCTTTCATTAACGCAATGAGTGGTGAGATAACGATGCACAATCCGTCAAGCTGAAGGCCTGGCACCTGAAAGCAAATGGATTTTCCGCCACCCGTAGGAAGAAGGGCGAGCGTATCTTTTCCGCTTAAGACAGAAGCAATGATCTCAGGCTGAAGTTCCCGAAACTGGGTATGATTCCAGTATTTTTTTAATATGGAAAGTGATTCATCCAATTACCACGAAAGCTTTTCTTTATTGAGAAAGGCAGCAATACCCCGTTTGCAATCATCCGATCCGCGGGCTTTCGCATTCATTTCCGCAGCATAATTCAAGGCATTCTCAATAGACATGGAAGGAACGGCTGCGATCATTTGCTTGGTTAACTTCATTGATTCACCTGAATTTGTTTCCACCATTTTTTTTGCAAGCTGTGATACATGTTGCTCTAATTGATCAGCTTCTACAACGTGATTGATGAGTCCCATTTTTAAAACCTGTTCCGCAGAAAATAATTCTCCGCTTAATAACATTTCTTTAGCTTTTGCTTCGCCAAGCTTTCTCAATAAAAATATCGTAACAATGGCGGGTATAAATCCGATTTTCACTTCGGTATACCCGAATTTTGCAACAGGAACTGAAACAACAAAATCACATACTGTGGCCAACCCACATCCGCCTGCCAACGCGTGACCTTGTACCTGAGCAATTACAATTTTGGGATGTGTATAGATCTTGAGAAATAATTCTTTTAAATGATTCGAGTCCTGCAGGTTCTCTTCAAATGAAAACTGCTGAAGTTGCTGTAAATATTCCAGGTCAGCGCCTGCGCAAAAAGCTTCGCCTTCTGCTTTTAAAACGATAATTTTTGCTTCCAAATCTGCCGCTGCCTTATCAAATGCCGTTTTAAGCGCGGCAACCAATTCGTGATTGAGCGCATTCCGTTTCTCCGGACGATTCAACGTTACGGAAGCGATTCTATTCTTAACTGAATAATTGACCAGGCTCATGAATTAAAGTTTAGCAATAAAGGCTCCGTGGTGCTGCACAGAATAGACATCAATACCCGCTGCCCGTGCCGCTCTCAGGATCTGTTCAGCAAAATAGAAAGAATTGCTGCTATCTAATATGAGTTTTTTGAATTTCAGAGAATGAAGTTTCTCCAGATCGTAAATCGCATTTTTGCCGATCAGAACGTAGTCAACCAGAAGCTTATCCGGGATAACAAACTTTCTGTTCTCCAACTGCAGAATCCGGGTGCCGTTCCAGACAATGAGCCTGCATCCGTTGAGCCGTGAGCTGAAGTTCTGATCCTTTCCATCGAAGACCTCACCGACCCCGCTCCGCAACCGGTTAGGCCGAATGTGAAAGCGGACCTTATCGCGGTCATTCATTAGCAACGAGTCAGTAAAAAAATACACTTGTCCGTTCTGCATCACGTCTACAGCACTATGCCCGGTGATATTGTAAACAACAAATTTTTTCTGACGGATGTTATCCTGAAAATGCAGCCATTGAAATACTGAAAAAAGTAAAATGAAGGCCGAAGCGACTGTCAGGTATCTAGTTTTCCTTAATTCAAACAAAAATATTATGCATAAAATTGAACCCATCAACAGCCAGCATTGAAATGTAGTGATGTACACATTGTCGATCAGGCTTGCAGGCAATGCCTCCATTTTAAATACTCCATAGTTTAAGAACCAGATGGCCCATTGAAGTAAAAATCCCAATGCTATCGCAACGGGTGTAATTGCGCTGACAAATACCACAACAATCCCAAGAATTAAAACAACAAACGATATTGGGATCACGAACAGATTAGAGAACAGGAAATACACCGGAAATTGATGGAAGTAAAGCAATCCCAACGCAACCGTTGCAGCTTGTGCAGCAATCGATACACACGTGATCTGCCAGGTGTTATCCCATAACCAGGTTTTAGGTTCCCACAAACGCGAAAGCTTAGGCTGGAGATAAACAATTCCAACAACTGAGATATATGACAACTGAAATCCTACCGACATGATCATGTAGGGTTCATATAATAACAGGCAAAAGGCAGATGCCGCAAGCGTGTTATAGATATTAGTTTTTTGTCCCCATGGCCGTGCCAGTGCAACAAACGAAAACATGGTTACCGCTCTCAGTACGGAAGGCGAAACTCCGGTAACAAATGCATAGCCCCACAGCACAACAATGCCGAAGATCGCAAGAAACCATTTTCCCTGAGTTGTTTTATTGAGTGGTCTGAAGATTAAAAGGATCAACCAATAAATAATGCCCACATGTAATCCGGAAACAGAAAGCACATGGAGTGAGCCGGTAGCTGCGTACGCACCAATTAGATCATTATCCAGTCCATCGGTTACACCTAATACGAGTGCCGATGCAGTTGCTTGTTCCTGACTTCCTTGCACGTTTCTTTTTAAAGCATCATCTGCCCATTCCCGTGCCATAATGGAGTATGCAACGATCATGCTTGAAGGCTCATATCCTATCTTAATTGCATCACCTTTTCGCAGGAATTGCTGATGGTAAATTTTGCGGTATGTCAGGAATTTCCTGTAGTCAAACTCACCGGGATTGGAAGGCTCCTTCAATAACTGCGGGCTCCCGGCTACTAATAAAACATCTCCATAATGAACAGGTTGATCAAAATCTTTCCGGGAGAAGTATAGTAGCACTTTACCGCTGCATTTTTTCCAAACATTTTCATTGGTTAGAACAGCTTTAACTTCTGCTTCTGCTTTCCAGGAGTTTTGTTTTTCCTGAGATTGCCCGGAGATTAAAACTTTGTAATGTGTGATCGAATCCGGAGCGTGAATAAAATGATCTGTACGATAGTTGTCTGTCGAATAAAAAACGTTGATGTAACCCGCCAGAAACAGGGAGGTGATGCCAGCGAAACCAATGTTAAGGTATTTCAGTTTACCCTTCCATTTCAGATAAGCAACACACGTAAAGCCGATTGCAAGACATGAAAATAAAATGGTAGCGGCCTGAATCGGCAGTAGCACTGGAAAATATAATCCAAATACAATGCCGCCAGCAAAAATTAATACTACACGAACAAGCGCATAGGGAGTCCAGGAAAACATGAAGGAAATTAACCTTCAAATAACAATTATCCATTGCCAATTTGATAATTGTCAATTATTACCCTGCGCTATATTCAATTACTTTTTTGGGAGGGGCTGATCTTTATCATAAGCCTCGATAATGTCACGCACGAGTTTATGCCGAACAACATCACGCTCGTTCAGCTCGATAATTCCGATGCCTTTAACATTCGTAAGAATTCGGGTAGCTTCTTTTAATCCGGAACGTTGATTAGAAGGCAAATCCACTTGTGACGTGTCGCCAGTTACAATCATTTTTGATTCAGGGCCCATCCGCGTCAGGAACATCTTCATCTGCATAGGCGTGGTATTCTGCCCCTCATCCAATAAAATGAATGCATTGTTTAATGTCCGTCCACGCATGTACGCAAGCGGTGCGATCTCAATAATCTCACGCTCCATATAATACTGTAGCTTTTCAAACGGGATCATATCGTTCAGGGCATCGTAGATCGGACGCAGATACGGATCAATCTTTTCTTTCAAATCACCCGGCAGGAAACCCAGGTTCTCCCCAGCCTCCACTGCAGGCCGCGTGATGATGATTTTCTTAACCTGCTTGTTCTTTAGGGCCTGCACTGCAAGTGAAACTGAAATGTATGTTTTACCCGTTCCTGCCGGCCCAAGTGCAAACACCAGATCATTGTCTTTCACCAGTTGCACCAGCTTAACCTGGTTTGGCGTTTTCGGCTTTATCGGATTGCCCTTTGTTCCGTAAATGATGATTCCGTCCTGGCCTTCGCCATCGGGCAGTTCCTGATCGTGCGCTACATAGCTTTTCACTATGTCTTCATTTACCCGGCCGTATTTATGAAAATGTAAAATGAGCGAATTCAGTATTTCATTGATTTGCTCAATTTCGGCTGAAGATCCACGCACAAGAATTTCGTTGCCACGGGAAACAATTTTGCTCTTCGGAAAGGCGGATGCGAGTGATTGGATGTTCCGGTTCTCAACGCCCAGGAAATCGATCAGGGAAATATTATCGAGTGTTACTATTTTTTCTGTCAAGTGCTATTCTTTAATGCTTCTTATTGATTGCGCCAGCTATTAACCGGAAAATCTCATGCAAAGTTCATTCCGCAAACCGGGATTACAAATGTTTGCTTAGCTTTGTAAAATTAACAATATACCCGGTAGCATCAACCCATGGCCATTGTCACGCTGCTTACAGACTCAGGAGAAAGCGACCATTACGTGGCGGCCATTAAAGCCAGAATTCTGAGCGTCAATCCGGGGTTGAAAATTGTAGACATAAGTCACCAGGTAAAGCCGTCCGATATAGCACATGCAGCTTATATATTACGAGCTGTATTTCGGGATTTTCCAAAGGGTACAGTGCACCTCGTAGGTGTGGATTCAGCAGGCCAGCGCGATGACGCTGCAATTGTTCTGCAAATAGAAGATCATTATTTTGTAGGTACCGATAACGGCCTGTTTGGATTGATCAGCGACAAGCCGCATCAATTTTTAGCTGAGCTGAACACTATTCAACCCGTGCTGTCAACCTTTCCCGAAAAAGATATTTTCGCTCCCGCAGCGGCCAGGCTTGCAAGCGGTGTAAGCATGGCGGACATTGGGCGACCGATGGGCACATTCAAGAAGATGATCGACCGGCAAGTGAAGGCAACCAAAAAGCTCATTGCCGGACATGTAATCCGGGTGGATAACTTCGGTAACCTCATCACGAACATTCCCAAGGAGGCATTTGACATTTTAAGTAGTGGAAAAACCTATACCGTACAGTTTGGGGGAGAAAAATTCAGACGCATTTTCACACACTATAATCAGGCTGAAGAAGGCGAATGTTTTTTATTATTTAATAGCCTGGGGTTACTGGAAATCGGTATCTATAAAGGCAATGCTTGTGAGCTGCTGGGATTAGCATACGACAGTATGGTGAATATTACGTTTGATGACTAAAAACAGTTAACAAAAACTGTAACCAGTTTAACTTTCATAAGTTATCCTTGGCAGAATCCATACAAATTTTCTGGACAGGACTTTTCACAGCTTAAGACTTGCTTATGAAGAACCGGATAATCCTTCTTATACTGGTAGCAATCCTCTACCCGGGAACTATACCAGCATTTTCAAAAGCCAGGATTTCGAATTACAATCTACAGATACGGTTTGATTTTGATAATAAAAAGCTTTTCTGCAATGCCCGGATCACTGTTACCAATCCGGATCAAGATGATACCCTGCATTTACTATTATATCGATTGTTGAAGATAACGGCTGTACACGATAAATCCGGAAGAGCGATACCATTCTCTCAAACAGTAAAATCATTTTCAGATTGGGAAGAGCTTCAGGTGAATGCCGTAGTTATATCATTGCAACATTTTAATCAAACTCAAGAGGAACTATACATTGACTATGAAGGTCAGCTTTTTGGATACGTGGAAACAGGCATGAGCTACGTAAAAGACAATATCGACCGAAATTTTACGCTGATAAGGGAAGATTGCTTTGCATACCCGGTACAAGGAGTCGCTTCCTGGCAAAAGAACCGTGAGGCTGGTCTTTCTTATTTTGACTACACCCTTACAGTACGTGTGCCGAATGATCTACGTGTGATTAATGGCGGCAGGCTGGTTTCGGTTAACAAGGAAAAAGAATTAACGGATTACACCTATACGAATACAAAGCCAGCATGGCGAATTGATGTTGCCATTGGTAACTATGCAACGATCGAAAGCAAAGGCTTTTACGTTCATTATTTCCAAGAAGATTCTACCGGTGCAAGGCAGGTAATGAAATATTTGCTTCAAGCAGTTGAAGAATATACTCACTGGATGGGAGGTGCAAAATTTGATCAATATTCAATTCTTGAGATACCAGACAAATGGGGCTCACAAACCGATGTTACGTGCATATTACAGGAAGCATCCTCCTTTAAGCGTGAAGATAAATTATATGAACTTTACCATGAGATCTTTCATATCTGGAACCTTACATCTACCGACAAGCTTCCGTGCAGACTGGAAAGCGAAGGCCTCGCTGTGTTCTTTCAGTATCTGATGACAGAGAAACTCAATGGAAGAATCGGACAGCTGGATTCTGCTGCGCAGCGGATATTTATTCAGGTAAAGAACAAACTTAACGAGAATTCCCTGGCGAGATATACACCCATCGCTGCTTATGGCGCAAAGGGTCTCACGGATATGTCT
>CAZHQP010000125.1:0-8236 GCA_964534735.1 uncultured Roseivirgaceae bacterium | reverse complement strand
GCTGAAAAGGACGGTATCACCCGATTATATACCTACAACTTTGACGGCTTATGGAGTGGCAATACTCCTGCTGTTAATCCGAACATGATGAAGTATGTAAAGATCTACATGCTGCCCGGGCAAGGATCTTTTTCATTAGGTGATATCTACTTTTATAATAATCAAATTGTTCCTGCGCAGCCCTCAGGGCTTACCGCACAAATAACCAGCAGTCAGGACATTATCCTGACGTGGAATGACCTCAGCAATGCAACCGCCTTCCATGTTTACAGAAGCGATTCAGAAGCAGGCCCATATACGCGCATCCGGTCTAACATTAAGACATCTGAAAATCCGTACCGTATCGCCCCGAGCAAATCAGTAAACTATTACAAAGTATCCGGTGTCAATGTGGCGGGAGAATCGTTGCAAAGCACGTCCGTTGAAGCGATTGCGCAGGTCACAGGAATTGAAAATCCATTCGATCAGGTTTCTGTCTATCCAAATCCATCTTCCGGTAAATTCAGAATCAAAACGAATGAGCAGATAATCGATAAAATCAATCTTTACGATCTGAACGGTCGTGAAGTTTCTTTTCATCACCAAACCAGTCATGAATTTATTACCCTCGACATCAACAATGCTCAGCGCGGAATATACCTTCTTCAATTAATCAGGAAGAACAAATCACAGATGTACAAACTCCTGATTGAATAATGAACTTACATAAGACATCCATGAAATTTACAATACTTACTTTACTATTCTTTACACTTCTTTTTTCAGGTTGCATGAATAGAAGTGCTCCCCGATTAATTTGGAGCGATGAATTTAATTATACCGGAGCGCCCGATTCTACCAAATGGAATTACGATTTGGGCGGTCATGGCTGGGGAAACAATGAGTTGCAATTCTATACCGATAACAACAAGAACATTCGGGTTGAAAACGGTAACCTGATCATTGAAGCGCGGAAAGATTCGTTAGAAAATAATGCATACACCTCTTCACGCCTTCTTTCAAAAAAGAAGGGCGACTGGCTCTACGGTCGCATTGAAGTACGGGCCAAGCTTCCAAAAGGGAAAGGCACGTGGCCCGCTATCTGGATGCTCCCGACAGACTGGAAATATGGCGGCTGGCCTTCAAGCGGTGAGATTGATATTATGGAACACGTAGGATATGATCCGGGTGTTGTTCACGGAACCATCCACACCGAAGCGTATAACCACGTGAAGCAAACACAAAAAGAAGGTAAGGTTACAGTGGTCCATGCACAGGATGAATTTCATACCTATGCAGTCGAATGGCGCGAGAACAAAATGGATTTTTTAGTGGATGATAAATTATATCATACTGTGAACAGGGATCCCAGGGATGATTATAAAGGCTGGCCATTCGATCAGAAGTTTCACCTGCTGATGAACATTGCTGTAGGTGGTAACTGGGGCGGTGCACAGGGTGTAGATGAAAACATCTGGCCGCAGCGAATGGAAATTGATTATGTACGCGTTTACGAATAGAGAATGTTTTGATTGGTTAGAGTTTTTTTTTGCAGACAGTCCCGCGGTTACGGGACTGTTCTTTTTTAGTCGCTGGTTAATTAATACCTTGCCTGCTTGAACAAACAGGATACCATCGTTGCACTCGCTACTGCGCAGGGAATCAGCGCAATTGCCGTAATCCGGTTATCCGGCAAGGATTCAATTTCCACGGTTCAAAAAGTTTTCAAAGGCAAGAACCTGCTTGAAGTACCCTCCCACACTGTGCACTTTGGTACCATTCAAACTAACGGCAAAACAATTGATGAAGTTCTTGTAACGGTCTTTAAAGAACCAAATTCCTTCACGAAGGAAAATGCAATCGAGATTTCCAGTCACGGTTCACCGGTAATTGTTAAAGAAATTATTAAAGCGCTTCTCAGTCACGGAGCCCGGCTTGCAGAACCCGGTGAATTCACCAAGCGGGCCTTTTTAAACGGACGATTCGACCTTGCACAGGCTGAAGCCGTAGCTGATTTAATAAATGCAGAAACCGATAACGCCCGGCAGGCAGCCTTGAACCAGATGCGGGGTGGTTTCTCGAAAGAGATCAATCACCTGCGTGAAAAACTCATACATTTCGCTTCGCTGATTGAGTTAGAACTCGACTTTGGCGAGGAAGACGTAGAATTTGCGAAACGTGACGACTTGCGCCAACTTATCGTTAAAATTCAATCATACCTCAGTTCGTTAATTCAATCGTTCGATCAGGGTAACGTGATTAAGAATGGAGTACCAACCGTAATTGCCGGAAAGCCAAATGCCGGCAAGTCTACCCTGCTGAATGTTTTACTGAATGAAGAGAAAGCCATTGTCTCAGAGATTGCAGGTACGACACGTGACGTGATCGAAGATGAGATTGTGCTGGGCGGAATTAACTTTCGGTTTATTGATACAGCAGGGCTTCGTGAAACACAGGATGTGATTGAAGCGATGGGTGTTGAGCGTACACGCGACCGCATGAAGAAAGCCTCATTGATTTTGTATTTGTTTGATCTTTCAGCTGCATCACTACCCGAAATCAAAGAAGAGCTTGAGGGAGTCGAATTGTTAGGCATACCGACTATCAAAGTAGGCAACAAGATTGACAGAGCTGCTCCTGAATTAATTACTGCGCTGCAATCAGAAGGTTTTGTATTTATTTCAGCGGCTAATAAAACAAACATCCAGCAATTGAAGGATAAGCTTCTCTCCTTCTTTCAGGTCAATACGGTAAAATCCGGAGATGTTTTAGTTACCAGCCTTCGTCATTACCAAAACCTGTTACAAACTCATGAATCGCTTGATCGTGTTCTCACTGGCATGAATGACGGCATCACCGGAGACTTTTTAGCAATGGACATCCGGCAGTCGTTACATTTTCTTGGAGAGATAACCGGTGAGATTACAACTGATGATTTGCTTGATAACATTTTTTCGAAATTCTGTATCGGGAAATGAATTCTGGAACTCACCCATAATCAATTCGATACAAAATCTACTTTAGTTATACAAAATGTCGTGTTGATAGTACGCTGCATTAAAATTTACGCAGTTGCCGTCATGCATTTTCTTCACAACAGATCGAATAAAAAGCACCGCTATGGCCTGGTTACCAGTTATTGTTCTAAGATCACCTTAAATAATAGGAGTAACTCCTATTATTCATCAGTTGGTTGGACCTAATCCACTAACTTTATCTCCATTGTGCAGGGTGTATATCTTTATCTGTAACTCGATCCAATGACAATTATAGCAATTCTGAAGGCTACATGGTTTGGCCGCGAGGCCGATGAGGAATACATGTTTAATATCATAAGTCGCAGTCCGCATGAATTTATTATCCTGGAGGAGAAAAACACCGACAAACGCTATCGGGTTGAATACGATAACCGGTACCGCAGGGTTGAGGATACTGTCCGGGAAATTTTGGAAGAATTACGGACGCGGGAGTTTGATAACCGTACAGAAGTGCCGGTAGACACACCGGTAGACTGGACATTCTATGCGGTAGTTGTTAACGATATCTGTACCCTTATCGAGCACCGTGTTGAGAGCATCCAACTTCTGGGTAATCCAGAAAAGTATCCCGACAATGTAAGCTCCAACATTGGTAGTGTCGGTAATTCAGCCATTATTTCATTGGCTCCCCCAATCGAAGCCGAGTATCAGTACATTCGGAAGCACATTTCGGAAGCAGGCGGTTAAGTCTCAACCTGCCGTGGCGAACTCAATATAAAGAGCAACAATCCTACAAGTAAGGAAGCAAACGAAACGCTTACCCAAACCGAGGAAATCAGCGGTGTCTGTTCATCATATCCTACATACTTCCAGTAGATGTACCCTGTCAATGCACCTGTTAGTATCCCTGCACAGGTAATCAACACCGTGTTAAGTTTCACTATAATGCGGGTTATTTTACGTTACAAATAATGTTGAACTGAAGTGACCTGATCGTATACTCGCATGCTATCCGTCTATAAAAATCCTGGCATCAATGGACAGGATACGTTACCGCAGGATTCTTCTTAATGATCTGTACTGCCTTACCGAATGAGTACGTATTGCATAATCAAAAATATCCCCAGGATTACTGCTCCTGCGAGTATCAACTTTTGATTTCTCTTTTTTTCAAACCAACGTTCAGCTTTCCGTTTAGCAAGCTGATCCAGTTTAACCTTAAGGCGCAAAAGACTAGCGCTATCTTTTCCAATAAAATCTTCTGAACCTGAGCGAAAAACCTCAGAAACCAATGTCGTACTTTCTTCGCCAGTAATGTAGATAACAGAAATGTCAGGGTATTCGCGTTTGATGAAGCGGAGGATATCCACACCATTCTCTTCACCCTCAAGGTTGTGATCGAGTAGCACAACATCCGGGCACCGGTTTAAGCTTACCAGGCACTCCTCGGACGTTTGGAACCCGGTAGCCTGATATCCCAGCGACTCTACGTAACAAACCAGGAGTTTACGATAGATATGATCATCATCCAACACGTATATTTTTAAAGAATTTTTCCTCTTCATCATTCGCTTAGTTTTCATACCCTGATCGCAAAAATAATTCCAGCCCCTTTTTGATTGTTATCAAAGGGGTCTGACTGAAATCTGTTCCAAATCAGGACAACCTTTTCCATTTTCTGGAATATTCGTTAGCCATCTCCGTGGAATTTCGGGTGATCTCTCCGTTTTCCCGTGTCGGTCTGATTATTGGTCTTACCGGGGAAACGGGGGCGCTATGTATGGCATTGTGAACAAAGCAATAGAAGATCTTATTCGTGAAAACTTTGGAGACATCAAGTGGGATGCAATCAAACAACGCAGTGGCGTAGACATCGATTTTTTTCTGAGTAATGAGCCATATGACGACTCAATAACCTACAAGCTTGCGCAAGCTGCTGCGGAAGAAACTGGCCTAACGCTTGCAAAGGTGTTAAGCGATTTTGGTGAGTGGTGGGTGGTGCGTACAAGCCGCGAAAAGTATGGAGCACTTTTGCGCGCGGGCGGTTCATCTATGCCTGAATTTTTCCGAAACCTGCCTGACTTCCATAACCGGATTGCCTTCATTTATCCAAAGCTCACACCACCGGAATTCAGGACTTCTGATGAAACCAACACCTCTATCGATATCCATTATCATTCCGCTCGACAAGGCCTTCAGGATTTCGTGCACGGATTGTTAGTGGGCATTGGGAAGCTTTATAATCAGGAGGTGTTTATTGAGCTTTTGAAAAGCCGTGCGGCTGGCGACAATCACGAAGTTTTTCGCGTACGGTGGTTATCCTGATTATGTATGAAACCACAAATGTTTTCTATAGAACTTCTGAATAAATTATTTCCATTCTACTTTCTATTGAATGAGGATAACGAAATAATTTCTTTCGGCCGAAGTCTCACCAAGCTGCTTCAACAGCAGGCACCACAACTATTTTTTGATTTATTTTACATCGAGCGTCCCCGGAACATTGTCGACAAGACAGATGTTAAAAGACTGATTAATCAAGCTGTCATTATCCGTTCAATAGCTGACCCTGCCCTATTATTACGCGGCCAGTTCGAGTTAATGGACGACAACATACTGCTGTTTGTCGGGGCACCGTGGTTTAAATCGATTGATGATGTCGTCAGCCGCCAGCTATCATTCACGGACTTTGCTTTTCACGATCCCGTAATTGACCTGCTTCACGTGATGCGGTCACAAGAGATCGCAAACCAGGAAATAAAGGCTTTACTCGGGAAAAATAATGAACAAAAGAATGCGTTAAAAAGAGATCAGCATAAACTGCAGGAACGCGAATACCAGCTGCTGCAGTCCGAGAAACGTCTCGCTTCTATAATCGTCAACCTTCAGACGGGGCTTTTACTGGAGGATGAAAACAGGAGAATCGTGCTATGCAATACGATGTTCTGTGATCTGTTTGGCATCCCCATGGTACCGGCTGAGCTGGAAGGACTGGATTGCTCGAATGCGGCAGAAGAAAACAAATCTCTGTTTCGCAATCCGGAAGGCTTTGTAAAACGAATCAATGATATTCTGGCGGAGCGAAAGCTGGTGCTCAGCGAAGTGCTGGAACTTGTTGACGGTCGGGTGTACTTACGGGATTACGTCCCGATTTTTGTTTCGGATGAGTACAAGGGACATTTATGGAAATATACTGATGTAACACAGCGACACAATTACGAGCGAAAATTGACTTTACAAGAAGAAAAGTATCGGGGAATAATCGCAAACATGAAGTTGGGATTGATCGAAGTCAATCTGGCAGACGAGATACAATTTGCGAATGATACATTTTGTGAACTGGCGGGATATTCGCATGAGGAACTGGTCGGAAAACAGGCTGCCAAACTGTTTGCTGGTGAGCGGGCGACTTCCATTATTGAAGAGAAAGCAGCCCTTAGAAAGCGTGGAGTGTCTGACAGCTATGAGATTCAGGTACGCAGCAAAACCGGGCAAGTCCGCTGGTGGTTTATAAGCGGAGCACCCAACTATAATGATGCGGGAGAATTGATTGGTTCAGTAGGCATTCATCTTGATATCTCGGATCAGAAAATATTGGAAGAGGAATTGCGGGTAGCAAAAAAAAAGGCAGAAGATTCGTCCAGGGCAAAGGAGAGCTTTCTGGCGAATATGAGTCATGAAATTCGCACTCCCTTAAATGCCATAATTGGTATGGTGCGAGAGTTGAAAAGGACTGACCTAACCGTGCAGCAAAGTATCTTCCTGCATCATGCGGACACAGCTTCCAAGCATTTGCTATCGATCGTGAACAACATTCTCGATATGTCTAAAATTGAGGCCGGGGCGTTCCGAATCAACGCCATACCCTTCAATATCCGAAAGGTGCTCGAAGATACCCGGTCGATTATGGAGCCGGCAGCGCTTGAAAAGAAGCTGACCGTCTCTGTCCGGGTAGATGATCAGGTTGCATCCGCGTTGATCGGAGATGCAGGTCACCTGCGGCAAGTGTTAATCAACATTTTAGGAAATGCGATAAAGTTTACGCTTCATGGACGGATTGATGTTCAATGCACGGTTACCCGCTCGGATGAACATGCTCAGCGAATACGAATCGACATAATTGACACGGGGATTGGGATGGAATCGGAATTTTTACAGAACATCTTTAAAAAATTCTCGCAGGAAGACGATTCTACGGTTCGGAAATTTGGCGGCACAGGTTTGGGCATGGCCATTACCAACCAGCTTGTTCAGCTGATGCACGGAACTATTCATGTCGAAAGCAAAAAGGACTGTGGCAGTCATTTTACTCTTGAATTTGACTGGCCGATCGCTGAAAGTTTGCCGGCAGAGGCTGACGAGTCTATTGAGGAAGGGACAGGACACGATAAACTTAACGTGCTGCTTGTTGAAGACAATGAGTTGAATCGCGTGGTGGCTAAACATTGTCTTAATTTTTTTCAATGCAACACATCTGAAGCAGCTAACGGAGCGGAAGCAATTGCACTGTTAAAACAACATACATATGACGTTGTTTTAATGGATCTGCATATGCCTGAAATGGACGGGATTCAAGCTGCACATATCATCCGAAACGAACTACTCCTTGAAGTACCCATCATCGCCTTAACGGCTAACGCATTTCAGGCAGAGATTGACAAATGTTATGCTGCAGGGATGGATGGATATATAACGAAGCCATTCGATGAAAAAGAACTCATGACCCAGATTAAGCTAAGTATCAAGGCTGGACGGGCAGCGGTCGTTGCTCAAGAGCCTGATCGAATTACACTCGTCACTAAAAAATTATACAACCTCAACAAGCTCGAGGAGCTTAGTCACGGTGATCAACTGTTCTTAAAAAGCATTTTAACGATCTTTGTCGATAATGTACCACCTATGCTTAATCAGTTACATCAAAGTATTCAATCCAGAGATGTATCGATCGTTCGCTCACTGGCACACCAATTGAAGCCCACGATTGATAACATGGGTATTGATTCATTGCATGACGTAATTCGATCACTTGAAAAAACATCACAGGTGAACGCAGATACCGAGATATTAGCGGAACAGTTGACCCATGTTCTATCCCAGGTTCTGGCAGACATTCGCACAACCACTGAAACCCTTTGACGCGCAGGGTCCGCAACGTATCAGCGAAGAAACGTGATCTCCAAACGTAACACATAAAATATACTATCATAGTTTTTTAATTGAGCATCGTATAAACAATCACAATACCGAACTTCGAAAAGTTAATAAGGGGTTTTTGACAC
>CAZHQP010000124.1:0-8239 GCA_964534735.1 uncultured Roseivirgaceae bacterium | reverse complement strand
ATACAACATCATCGTTGATGGAACAATATTTTCAGGATTATACTGACGCAGCATGTAGTCGTACATATTCGGGCGATACTTTGCACCTTTTCCCAGGAAATAATCCAGGCCAATGATAATTAACGAATCGCTTACAAACATATCGGTTTCAAAACCACTGATAACGGTTTCAATGCGTGGAGCTTTTAAATCGGGATAGTAATACTTCAGGTTTTTAAAAGCCTGAGTAAATTCTTCTTTCAGCTTTTGTTCATCCCCGAATACGCGCTTTACTTCCAGCACCAGTGTATCAACGTGAATGTTCGTAAGTCGTCTGTAAAGTTCATTTATAAATGCAGAGTCATTCGGATACTGATTGCGCTTGAAAAAGATCTCACGCAATACTTTGTGATTGTCGAGAATCTTAACAAGCTCTGCTTTTGATGTTACACTTGCCAGTGAGTCGGAAAGTGACTCGATCTTTACATCAACCTGAATGCCGGAGGTTTCCGGAACAAATGCGCAGCCTTGCTCCTCTTCTTCACTTCCGCAGCCGGACAGAAAAAATAAAGCAACAATTAGAAACGAAAAATAATACTTCATGAGGGTAAGTTATTTTAAATCAAACGAAAGCTTGCCGGAAGGATTGTCCTGCATGAGCCGTAAGCTTTTTGTTTTTTCACCAACAGTCACATTCACCAGGTTAGACTGATCATTAAACAGCTCAGTAAGAATGCTGTTTTTGATTTCAATTGCTTTCCACGTTTTTACAGGTTGAACCTGGATATAAAGGGTCATCGCATCGGCATCGGCCTCGTGGCCCAGATACTTTATGAATTGTTTCTTACCATCAAGCTGTATGGAGATGTGTGGTTGTAAATATTCCCAAACAAGCTTATCGGTAGTAGAGCTTGTAGGTTTCAGAATGTTTATGTCTGGTTGATTCAATTTATTCCCGATGGCCGATTGCAAATCATCTATAAAAACCCGCAGTGTGATCTCAAGCTCTTTTTCTTTTTGATCGTGTGCAATTTCCATTACAGAAAGATGCAGCGGATGCTCCTTTACCGCACCCGAAAAGATAAAAAATGCTATTGCCAGACCGATCTTCACCCTCAATATTACCGATAATCCCGTATACTTGCATCTGCCTAATCTATGAGTACGTTCGAAATATATTTCAGTCTGGGGAAAGAGCACATCCTGTCGTACGATGGGCTCGATCATATTCTTTTTATTGTCGGGCTATGTGTCATGTATCTGCTTCGCGACTGGAAGCGGGTTTTAGTTTTAGTCACAGCGTTTACTATCGGCCACTCCATTACGCTGGCGCTTGCAACGTTTGACATCATTACCCTGCGCAGAGAGCTGATTGAGTTTCTGATCCCGCTTACAATTTTTATCACGGCAATTTCAAATATCTTCAGGAAGACCGAGCTTTCTGACCGTACTACCTACGTAAATTATGGATATGCGTTATTTTTCGGGTTGATCCACGGCATGGGCTTTTCGAACACGTTGCGCACCATGCTTCTCAAAACCACTTCCATCACAACACCTTTATTGGCCTTTAATCTCGGGCTTGAAGTCGGTCAAATAATTGTTGTTGTCATTTTCCTGATAATCTCATTCCTTTTAGTTGATCTGTTTACCGTTGACCGGAGAGACTGGAAGATCGTTATCTCAAGCATTATTGCCGGTATGGCATTGATGATTATGAAAGACAGAATTTTTTGGTAATAAATATTGACACAATGAAATATACACTGCTTACACTCCTTTTGCTGATCTCCATTTTCTCCATGGCTCAGGAAAAATCCTGGAAAGGAAAATTTGAACAGCTCGATCAGATGCTGCCGACACCGAACGAATATCGCAGCGGATCGGGCGCACCCGGCCCGAAGTACTGGCAACAGCAAGCCGATTATGTAATTAATGCCGAGCTTAATGATGAAAATCAAAGCATTACAGGTTCTGAAACCATTACGTACTCCAACAACTCTCCGGATGCCCTGAAATATCTGTGGCTACAGCTCGATCAGAACATCAATAAAAAAGAAAACAATACTTTCAAAAGTGTAACTACTGCAGTTAAAGATTCGGTAAGCGCCCGCGACATTGCCGGTGATATCGGACTATATGATTATGATGGCGGATTCAAGATCAAATCGGTGAAGGATGCTTCCGGAAAAAATTTAGCATATACGATCAATCAAACGATGATGCGGATTGATCTTCCGCAAACTTTGGCAAGCGGGCAAAAGATTTCTTTTTCTGTTGAATGGTCCTTTAACGTTAACGATCGCGTGCGTGATGCCAATGTTAATGATGGCCGCAGCGGAATGGAGTATTTTCCGGAAGACAAGAACTATTTATACATTATCGCGCAATGGTTCCCGCGGATGTGCGTGTATGATGACCTGATTGGCTGGCAGAATAAGCAGTTTCTCGGGCAAGGTGAGTTTACGCTTTCGTTCGGAAATTATCAGGTGAACTTGACTGTGCCTGCCGATCACGTTGTAGCCGGAACCGGGATGGTCCAAAATCTGAAAGAAGTTTTAACCGCAGATCAATATGCACGCTTCGAAAAAGCCAAGGCTTCATTTGATCAACCGGTTGTGATCTGTACACAACAGGAAGCTGCTCAGCGTGAGAAAACAAAATCAAAACAAAAGAAAACCTGGAAGTTTACAGCCGATAATGTTCGCGACTTTGCCTTTGCAACTTCACGAAAATTTATCTGGGACGCTCAGGCGGTGAAAATTGCGGATAAAACAACGCTTGCTATGTCATATTATCCGAAAGAGGGCAATCCGCTGTGGGAGAAGGAGTCAACCAAGGCAGTTCGTAATACGTTGCTAGGCTATTCCAAATACAGTATTAACTATCCCTATCCACAGGCAACTTCTGTTCATGCAGCTTCGCTTGGTATGGAGTACCCGATGATTTGCTTTAATCACGGTCGGCCGAAAAAAGATGGCACATATACGGATGATCTCAAATGGGGTATGATTGGTGTGATTGTACATGAGGTAGGTCATAACTTCTTCCCGATGATCATCAACAGCGATGAACGCCAAACAACCTGGATGGATGAGGGCCTGAATACATTCATTCAACATTTAACACAAACCATGTACTATCCAGAAATGCCGGCACGAAGAGGCCCTGCTGCTATGATTGTTCCTTATATGAAAAGTGATCCGGAGCTCCAGCGGCCATTAATGGTAAATTCAGAAAGTGTAGTGCGAAAAAATTTTGGTAATGAACAATATGCCAAATGCGCAACTGCACTAAACATTCTTCGTGAGACCGTAATGGGTCCTGAGCTTTTCGATAAAGCATTCAAAGAATATTGCGAGCGCTGGGCATTCAAACATCCAAAACCAGGCGATTTGTTCCGAACACTGGAAGATGCATCAGCTGTTGACCTGGATTGGTTCTGGCGTGGCTGGTTCTTTACCACGGATAATAACAACCAGTCAATTGACAAGGTGAAATGGTTCACAGTAAATGCTCAGGAAAAGAATATTGAAAATAAAAACATCAAGGCTAAAAAGGGTGATCTCTCGAGCGGTGACGGAAACGCAGCGATGGATTTCAGCAGCGGTCCACAACCTTTGACTGTAACCAATACCCGTGAAAGTGTCTATGGTGATTTTAACAGCCGGGTTGATGACAAAGCCATTATAGGAAAGCTCGAAGGAAAAAATATTTACGAGATCACTTTTAAAAACAAAGGCGGTCTTGTGATGCCGGTAATCATTGAATGGACATTCAAAGACGGAACAAAAGAAGTTGAGCGCATTCCGGCAGAGATCTGGCGATTGAATGAGAGTGTTGCTGTTAAAACTTTTATCAAGGATAAAGAAGTCGTGAATATTGTACTGGATCCTAATAAAGAAACAGCCGACATAAGCCTGGAAGACAATGTTTTCCCACGCAAGAATGAGCCATCACAATTCGATAAGTTTAAAAAATCAGGCGGGAATTAATTTCACTAAAGCCTAATTGTTTTTTGACAATCGAAAGCAGAACTTAGTCGCCCTAAATCAGGGCGACTTTTTTTATGATTACCTGCCAGAACTGCCAAACAAATTTTGAAGGGAAATACTGCCCGAACTGTGCTCAAAAAGCCGACACGCATCGGTTTACGCTTAAACATTTTGCGCACGACTTCTTCCATGCGTTAACCCATGCAGACAAAGGGGTTCTGCTTTTGATGAAGGAGTTGTTCTTTAAGCCCGGAAAAGTTGCCCGTGAGTTTAATGCCGGAAAAAGAAAACGATATTTTAATCCCATCACCTACCTGTTATTGGTGATGGCGCTTCAGATATTTCTTACCAAGAAAACAGAGATCCTTACGGTCTACCTCACCAAAACCCAAACCATGATGCAGGAACTCCGGCAAGCCAACCCGAATGCAGATGCCTGGAATGCAGATGAAGTTATCGAAAACCAGAAAAAAAATAATCCAAAAGTACTCGAGTATAATCGAATCTTGAATCTTGCGTTCCTGCCTTTTTTAGCATTTTTAACATGGCTCTTTTTTAAAAAATCAGGATTCAACTACGCAGAAAATCTGGTATTTAATGTTTTCTACATGGCGCAGTTACTTCTATTCTTTATACTCTTTGCCATCATTCCGTTTGTTATTTTCCCTTCAGGTGTTTACTGGTGGATGATGTTATTCTCGCTGATCTATATCGCGTATAGCTTTATCGCGCTGCAGCAGTTTTTCAGGCAGCGCTGGTGGCTGACACTTTTAAAATGTATTGCTATTCTGGTTATTTACTTCTTTGCAATTGAGGAGGCAACCAATATTGTAGTTACGTATTTATAACTACTCTTCATCCACATGCAGCCTGTGCAGGAACCGGTGCACAATCGGTGAAAGAAAGACAGCAACCGTGCTTAGAAAAACCACTCCGCTGAAGATCGAGTAAAGCGAAGCAAACCATTTGGCGCCATCATTTTTCATCGGATCAATCGGCCCCATGCCGGTCAGGATCATCGAAGCATTTAATAATGAATCGAGCCAGGGCAGCTCATTAAAGTAATGATAACCTAACACTCCGATTCCGAGTGAGGTTCCAAGCAATAAAAATGCAAAGAATGTATAGCGGAAAACCCGCTTGATAAATTGACCAAACGGAAGAACGGGTTCCGACTGATGTTCGAATTCCATATTAATTATTAATTACTGAAAAGCTTCATCGCCTTCTCCAGATCAACATTGCCACCTGAAAGAATAATGCCCACGCGCTTTCCGGTAAAACTCGCTTTATCTTTCAACACCGCTGCAAATGGAACAGCGCAGGAGGGTTCAATAATTATTTTCATGCGTTCCCAGATCAGTCGCATGGCAGCAACAATTTCCGCATCACTTACGGTAATCACGCGCTCAACGTTTTCACGAATGATCGGAAAAGTTTTATCACCCAATGTGGTTAACAATCCGTCAGCAATTGTGTTTGATTGAGATTGTTCGATCTTTCCGCTTTGCATAGAGCGATATGCATCATCGGCACCCTCAGGCTCTCCGGCAACAACTTTTGTTGAGGGCGAAAAATATTTGGCGGCCAACAATGTTCCGCTCAACAATCCGCCCCCGCCAACCGGTGCCAGCAAATAATTCAGCTCATTTACTTCTTCAAATAATTCTTTTGCAGCCGTTGCCTGGCCGGTCATTACCTGATAATTATTGAACGGATGAATTTCAGCAGCCCCGGTTTTAGCAATCACATCGGCAAGCGTTGTTTCACGAGCTTTAAGATTTGGCTCACATTCAAAAATTTGTCCGCCATACCCTTTTACCCCTTCCTTTTTTATTTGTGGAGCATTATTCGGCATCACGATGTATGCCGGGATCTTTAAAATTTTTCCGGCCCGCGCAATGGCCTGCGCATGATTACCGGAAGAATGGGTAGCAATTCCTTTCGAACGTTGGGCATCTGAGAGTTGTAACGCAGCATTCATTGCACCACGCGCTTTAAAAGCACCAACCTTTTGAAAATTTTCGCATTTAAAAAAGATGTTGCACCCGGCCATGGTGTTGATGCTTTCAGAGGTTAATACAGGTGTGCGATGAACATACTGCTTGATACGTTCATGAGCTTGTTCAATGTCTTGCTTAGTGATCATTAAAATCTTAAAATTAATGTGCGTCCAACCAGTTATCCGCAACACCAACCTCTACTTCCATCGGTACTTCCAGCAACACGGCATGTTCCATCAGCTTGCGCACGTTCTCTTTCACTTTATCCACTTCATCCTTGTGCACGTCAAACACCAGTTCATCGTGCACCTGCATGATCATTTTTGTTTTCAGGTTCTCTTTATTCAGCCAGCGCTGAATGTTGATCATGGCGATCTTGATAATATCGGCTGCGCTTCCCTGGATGGGTGCGTTGATGGCGTTGCGTTCCGCAAACCCGCGTGTCGTAACGTTTCGCGAATTGATATCGCGCAAGTATCTTCTTCTTCCGAGAATGGTTTCCACGAATTCTGTTTCACGCGCCTGGATGATCGAATTATCCATATACCGCTTGATCGCATGGAATTCCTGGAAATAGGAATTAATAATTTCCGTAGCTTCTGTTCGGGAGATGCCTAAGTTCTGCGACAGACCAAAGGCTGTGCTTCCATATAAAATACCAAAGTTCACTTCTTTGGCCTTACGTCTCATATCAGGCGTCACTTTATCGATCGCTACTTTAAAAACTTTCGCGGCTGTTGTTGTATGAATGTCGCGCTTGTTTTTAAATGCATCGATCATGATCTCATCGTTCGCAAACGAAGCAGCAATGCGCAGTTCAATTTGCGAATAATCGGCCGACATGAATAAATAATCTTTATCGCGCGACACAAATGCTTTACGGATCTGTCTTCCTTTCTCCGTGCGGATCGGAATGTTTTGAAGATTGGGATTGTTTGAACTTAATCTTCCCGTTGCGGCAACGGCCTGACGATAGTCGGTATGTACCCTTCCATCGCGCTTGCTGATCAGGCGTGGCAATGCATCCACGTACGTTGATCTCAGCTTTTCATATTCGCGGTAATCGAGAATTTTCTTTGCAAAGGGATGTTCTTCAGCAAGCTTCAGCAACACATCTTCACCCGTTGCATATTGACCGGTTTTTGTTTTCTTAACCTTCCCCTCACCCAGCTTCATTTTATCGAACAATATTTCACCAAGCTGTTTCGGTGAACCGATGTTGAATTCCTGGCCTGCTGCTTTATAAATTTCCTTTTGAACTTTCTCACTTTCCTTTCTCAGGTCTTCCGACATTTTTGCCAGTGCCTTCTCATCGATGCGCACACCTTCGTATTCCATCGTAGCGAGCACTTTCATTAATGGCATTTCAACATCCTGCATCAGCTTTACATGCTTTCGCTTTTCAAGTTCTTTCAAAAGCTTCTTCCTCAATTGAAGAACAACATCAGCCCGTTCACAGCAATGGTAAAGTTCGCTTTGCTGACCTTCCTCCAGCACCTGATACCCTATGTGTAGCAACGCAAGGGTTTTCAAATCGTGTGAAGCTTCGGGTTCAATCAGGTAGTGTGCAACAGTTGTATCAAACAGTGGTCCGCACAAATCAATGGAAAAATCCTTCAGCGCAAGCAATACCCCCTTCAGATTATGCCCCGCTTTACTAATTTTTTCATCTGACAACACAGCGGCAAATTCTTTCAGCACGTCTCCTGCATTTTCTGCATCCAATGATAGAAATGCTGCTTCTGCTGGCGCCCATGAAAAAGCCAATCCTGATAGCAGACCATTTTTATTAACAGTTTCTATTGAAAATTCCGTTTGAAGCTTAAGCTTCCCAACCAGCTCTTTACGCAGCACTGAAGTGTCGATAAGCTTGTACGAAACATCCGCTGATGAAAATGTTTTAGCATCTGCAGATAACGTTTCAGTTTCAATCGGTTCAGATACTCCGCCAAACATGGAAAGCTGTGCGGCTTTGGGCGATACAATTGCCGCTGCAGCCTGTTGGGCTGCGGTTCCTCCGCCAAAAATACGGGGCATCATGGTTTTGAACTCCAGCTCTTCAATAATCGGCTTAAGTTTGGCTTCATCAGGGCCTTTATATAAAAGTGCTTCTTCATCAAAATGCACCGGCACATCAAGTGAGATGGTTGCGAGTGTTTTTGAAAGGATTGCCTGTTCGCCAAATTCCTCCACGCGCTCCTTCTGCTTACCTTTTAATTCGTGTGAATGCTTGATAATATTTTCAACCGAACCGTATTTTTT
>CAZHQP010000123.1:1070-8275 GCA_964534735.1 uncultured Roseivirgaceae bacterium | reverse complement strand
AAAGCTCTTCGCGGCCATTCCGGCAATTCAGCCCATCTCCAATAAGCAGCTTGTTGCTATCGCATCCGGTTTTGGATTCCGGATCCATCCAATCTATAAAGTGAAGAAGATGCACACGGGTATCGACTTTGCAGCACCAATTGGCACACCGATTTATGCTACTGCGGATGGAAAAATTGAAGAAGTAAGCGTGAAGTTCAGCGGCTACGGGAAAATGGTTGTAATCGATCATGGCTTTGGTTATAAAACGCGCTATGCCCACATGCATGATTTTGCGGTACGTTCGGGACAAAATATTAAACGTGGTGAATTGATTGGTTATGTGGGCGATACCGGTATATCAACTGCTCCGCACCTGCACTATGAAGTGATGATGAACGGAGTGCTCATCAACCCGGTTCACTACTTCTTTAACGACCTGACTCCTGCTGAATATGAGAAAGTTGTTGAGCTCTCATCCATTGAAAACCAGTCGCTCGGAATGTAACTGATTTACAATCGTTTATACCTAATATTAATAAGCCCGGACACTCCATTCGGGTTTTATTTTTTTCTTACTTTACTACCAAATTCCCCACTTTGAAAGTACTTATTACCCTGCTGTTCTTATCCATTACGTTTCATGCATTTTCACAAGGCTGCAGCGATGCCGGCTTCTGTACGATGGGCGCCATGAAGCCCGATCAGCCCTACAATAAGAACATTCCTGTCAAGCTCAGATCGATGGAAGTAAGCTTCTACCGCGGATCAACAACCCTAACTCCGATCATTTATGTAGCGACACTGGATGCCAGCTTCAGCGTGGGAAAAAAGAACAGCTTCCAGGTCAAGCTTCCCTATCAGGCGGTGACCGGAAGGCTAGCCAACACCTCAGGTATGGGCGATATCTCGCTTTGCTTTACGCGGAACATTTATTCTTCCGAGAAATTTGATGTGAGTGTCTCATTAGGAAGTAAAATCCCCACAAACAAATCCGATAAAAAAGAAGACAGCCATCCGCTACCCATGTATTATCAAACAAGCCTGGGCACATTCGATGGCATTGCCGGAATTTCTCTGGTAAATAAGAAGTGGCTCTTCGCAACAGGCATCCAGGTACCGTTTAATCACAACAACAATGAGTTTTTATGGGGAAAATGGAAAGACTGGTGGGAAGAAAGGCCGCATAGTCAAAAAGATTCAATTTATGTGAGCAAATATGCCAAGGCAAACCAGCTCAGGCGCGGCATTGATGTGATGATACGCATCGAGCGTAATTTTCGTTTTTCAAGGCTAAATTTCTCTATTGGACTCCTTCCTATCTATCGCATTACAAGCGATGAAATTGTTGATCCTTCCAAAGGCGGAAAAACTAAACCCGATGGCGCAAAAGGTCTTGCCATGTCTGCAATTGGAACGATTGGCTACAGCTTCAACGTAAAGTCTGGTGTTAAGCTTCTGATCGGTCATAAAATCGTTCAGCGCGATGAAAATCCGGATGGCTTAACCCGCGAACTCGTGACTTCGGCAACTTATTTCTACCGCTTTTAGCATGAGACTTCAATTTTTTACAATTTTATTTTTCATCGGTTGCGTTGCCTCAGCGCAAAAGCGTGAGTTCACGGCTGTCGATTCTCTTATTCGTTCCGGAAAATTCATGGAAGCTGAAGCTGTCCTGAAAAATATAAAGGGCGATCAGGCGATCATCAAAACTCATTACGGGCTATTGTACATGGCTCAAAACCGGTACGACCTTGCTCTTGAAAACCTCCAGGAAGCAATTAGTACTTATGAAGCTGAAAATCGCAGCGGAAGTCTGGAAGCCGCTGAAGCATTGGTGCATTTAGGCAATATCTACCGAAGCACAGGCAAGTATACACAAGCACAGGAACAACTTAATCATGCGCTTTTAATCCGCCAGGAAAAACTGCCTGCTACACACGAACTCATTGCAGCGGTGTATAATGATTTAGGTCTGGCGTACATCGAAGTTGATCGGGATAAATCAATTGACTATTACGAAAAGGCGCTGGAGACTTACCGCAAGCTTCACGGTGAGGATGATCCCAAGATTGCTATCGCAAATACAAACCTCGGGATCGTTTACGCGAAGGATAAGCTTTACGGTGATGCCATTACGTATTATGAAACAGCGCTTAAGATCTGGGAGAAGGTTTATTCAAAACCACATCCAAATAAGGCGCTTGTACTGATGAATCTTGGACAAACCTATTCCTCAATGGGCGATCAGAAAGCAGCTTTGGCATTCTATGAAAAATCACTTGTGATGTATGAGGCTGCCTCCGGTAAAAAACATCCCGAAGTTGCGTTTGTTCAAAACCTCCTCGGCAACGAAAAGCTTGCGCAGGAAAAATTTGATGAAGCTTTGGCACATTATCAAAAAGCATTGGAAGCAAATATTCCTGATTTTACAAACACTATCATTCCTCAAACTCCATCAACCAAAGAGTTTTATAACGGCAGGCAGTTGTTATTCTCACTTACCTACAAAGCCCAGGCGCTTGAGAAGAAATATTTCGGAAAAACACTTGATCGAAATGATCTGCTATTAGCCTTAACAACACTCCAGGCGAGTGATTCTCTGATCGACAAGCTCCGTCAAAGTGCCACAAATGAATCCGACAAAATTGCATTGGGTGCAATTGCCAATGAGGTCTATGCCGATGGCGTTCGGATCGCGTATACGCTGAGTGATGTCTCATTTAAAGGGCGGGAAAGTTATCGCCAGCAGAGCTTTTACTTTGCTGAAAAGAGCAAATCAGCTGTGCTTCAGGAAGCAATTTCGGATACCAATGCCAAGTCGTTTGCCAACATTCCAAATGAGCTTTTAGAGGAAGAGAAAAATCTGAAGGCAGCCATTGCGCTGATCGCACAAAAGCTTGCTCAAAAACCAGCAGAAGAGGAAGAAAAGTACCTCCGGGAAACAATTTTCAGCTTAAACCGGGCTTACGAAGACTTCACCAAACGCCTTGATAATCAATATCCTGAGTACTTTAATCTAAAGTTTAATTCCGCTGCTCCTTCGATTAAACAGTTGCAAAACCTTATTTCCGATAAAACAGCTTTCATCAGCTATTTTGTGGATGAAAGCAACGGCAGGCTATATATCTATGTAATCACTAAAGGCAAGTTTACAATCGAATCGAAGGTCATACCGAAGGAGTACGACAAGTATATCACCGGGCTACGAAACAGCCTTTTCTTCCAGGAGATAAATACCTTCCGGATTTCAGCCTCTAAGCTATACAAGCTTCTCATTCCGAATAAGATCCCACGCAACATTGATGACCTGGTAATCATTCCTACTGGCCGAATGGGCGTTATTCCATTTGAGACATTGCTGAGTAAGCAAACGCATGAAACGAGCTTCAAAGCTCTGCCTTACTTAATTCTGCGTTACAATATCCGGTATGAGTTCTCTGCAGGACTGGCGCTTCAAAAGAAACAAAACAATTCAGGAATTACCTCCGCCCTGTTCTGCGCACCCGTCACTTTCCCGGAAAAGGATGGACTGGTTGATCTTCCCGGAACGGAAGTTGAAGTAAACACAATCTCCTCTCTGTTCAAACAAAAGAATATAAGCAGCTCGGTATTTTTGAATAATAAAGCAAGTGAGACTTCGATTAAATCCGGAGCACTAAAAAATTACTCACTCGTCCATCTCGCCACACACGGAGTTGTGGATGAGAACTCGCCTGAACTTTCCAGAATATTTTTACAATCAGAAACCGAAGCCGAAGATGGAAACCTGTTTGCCGGAGAAATCTATAACCTTGAATTGAAAGCTGATCTGGTTGCACTTTCTGCCTGCCAGACAGGATTGGGGAAAATTTCAAAAGGAGAAGGCGTTATCGGATTGTCGCGCGCATTGGTTTATGCAGGTGCTAAGAATATTATCGTTTCATTCTGGAGCGTAGCCGATGAATCAACCGCTCAACTAATGACCGACTTTTATAAACAACTCCTGGAGAATCCTTCTGCGAGCTACAGCCGTGATCTGCGCAAAGCAAAGCTCATGCTAATGCAAAGCAATTATTCAGCGCCCTACTACTGGGCTCCTTTTATCTTAATTGGGTTTTAGATTATGTAATCGTCATGTTGAGCGAAAGCGAATCATCCCCGTATAGATGCTGAAAATGGGGATTCTTCGCTAACGCTCAGAGTGACGAATCAACTATTTTATCCTAAACCTGAACCCTGCATACATCATCCTTCCAAAAATCGGCCCCCAAACCATCGATGTATCAAAGTTTGAGCTGAATGGATCATTAGCCGAAACAATCGGGTTCTTCAATTTAAAATCCGTCAGATTTTCAACACCGAGGTAAACGTTCCATTTATCGCCCAGGTCTTTGCTGATCTGCGCATTCATCAGCACGTAATCATCTGAATACTCACTGCGCTGATTCTCCGGAAAGTTCTGTGAAGTATCCGGCAATCTCTGACTACCTATCCATTGCACGGTATAATCAAACTTCCAGTCTGTTTTAGTTTCATACGCGAGATTCATGAACGCCCGGTGCTGGGGAATTAAAGGCCGCTCCAGCAATCCTTCGGTATAATCTGTTTTTACATTTAACAACCGGTATGCAAGCCTTAAATCAAATCTTCTGATCAGCTGATAGTCGACCTGAAATTGTAAGCTGTGTGAATACGATTTTCCGGTAAGTCCAAAAAACCTTGCTTCCCGGGCAGTATTATCCAAATCTAACACAACCTGGTTGGTGAAATCGGTGAAGAAATAATCAATCGTAAAGCTGCCGGAACGATAATCAAGCGTAAAATCCTGTGAAAGATTTAATCCGTAATTCCACGCAACATCGGGCTTAAATCCGTATGCCTTATTGCTTTGAATGTTGGAGAAAATAAATGAACGGGCAGAGGCAAGTACGCCCGTATTTTCAGACAGAATATTTGCTACGCGAGTTCCCTTCCCTGCTGATGCACGTAAAGATGTTGTAGGCGTAAGATCAAACTTAACATGCAATCGCGGAGTAAAAAGTGTTCCGAACAAATTATGCTGATCAACCCGAACACCTGCAATTAGTGAAAGCTTTTCTAAGCTATTGCATGAATATTCGATGAATGCCCCCGGAACAACCTCAGTTCTGTCAAACGACATAGATTCTCCGGTTAATATCCCATCATATTCAATTCCGTTCTCAACATGCAAACGTTCATTGAAATCATCGTACAAAAAGCTTACACCTGCTTTAAATTTATGCGATGTATTGCCAATGATCGACTGATAGATCAGGTTAGAATAGAAGGATTGCTCATCAGCGTTGTGAACGTTAAAGCCATAATAGCTTTCATGATCATGCACCAGTCCGGAGAGCTGTAATCCTACACTTTGATAAGGCTTGTTCTTGAACTGATACCCCAGCTTTCCCCAAAGCTCATAGCGTTTTGTGTTGATCTCGAAGCCATAGCGGTTGGTTGTAAATTTATCTTCATCCGGATTAAAATCGGTTTGCCCGCCCTGCTTTCCGTCAGCTAAAACTTTAACGCCAACCTGTCCGAGTATGCCGTTTCCATTGTTGTATACCCAGCGGTTTATAAAGTTGAACTGCGAGCCTGTTGGAAAATCCAGAAATGAGTCCCCGTTTTCATCCATTTCCAGAGGACGGGTGCTCCCATGAAGCAAAAATGTTGTCGCCCACTTTTCTCCTGTATGAACAGTATAATTAAGATTCAACTCGGACCGTGCCGATTGATTGATATAGCCATTCAGGTAAAGCTTTTCACTTTCCTCAGGCTTTTTCATTTCCACATTAATCTGCCCGGTAATGCTTTCATACCCATTCACAACCGATCCAACACCTTTTGTTACCTGGATGGAATTGATCCAGCTTCCGGGAATGAATTGAATTCCCTGGCTTGAAGCAAGACCGCGTACTCCCGGCATATTCTCGATGGAAATCAATGTATTCGGACCGGAAAGTCCAAGCATCTGAATCTGCCGCGTACCCGTAATCGCATCGGTAAACGCAACATCAACAGAAGGATTCGTTTCGAAGCTTTCAGAAAGATTACAGCACGCGGCTTTAAACAATTCCTTCTCGGTCATAATGGAAGTATGCGTAACATCTGAGCCCAGACGCGTTGTTCCGCGCCAGCCTTCAATCGTTACCTCCTCCAAAACCTGATTGGAAATCAGCGTTACTTTTACATTAGTTTGATCCGTGATAGTGATTGTATCGCTGCGATAGCCAACAAAGCTCACGATAAGCCTATTTGAGCCCTCCACACGATCAATGATGAATACGCCATTCTCACCTGTTGATGTACCGACTGAAGATGCAAGCCACCTCACGTTTGCTCCCGGAACAGGCTCCTCAACTCCTTTAGCATTTAATTCCACAACTAATCCAAGTAATTGCTGCGACTGTGCTGAGCTGCAAAGCAGCAGTAATCCGATTGCCATATACCAGACAATCGGAGTTCTGGTGAATTTCATCGCTATTACTTATTGTGTTTCATCTTATTGTCTTCCATCCCGCGGTGATCATGATCGCGGTATAAACAACAAAACGGCAGCTTGGCGTAAACCTTATCAGATGCTTTGGTGCTGTCGGTATCATGGCCAACAGCGGATACCAGCTCACGGATTTTTTTTTCTGTTATCTTCTCAGGAACGTAAACAACTTCAAGATTCTTGGTAGTGATATTCCACTTAGCCTGTTTGACACCTTTTGTATCGAGCGATTTTTCTATCCGCTCTTTACACATTCCGCAGTTTCCGTAAACTTTAATGTTCGCAGTTACAACTTTGGAGGAAGCGCTGGGCGATGATTGTGAAAATGCAGATGAAGCAATAGCTATGGAAAGAATGATAATTAAATTCGTTTTCATAAAAGTTAATAATTGATTGATAAAATGAAATGTATTGAGTTGCTGATCCGAACGATCAGATAATGGTTAACTCAATTTACTTTCATAGAAAACGAAACTGCAGTTTATCTTGAAGAGCGGCTCCTTGGGGGGGCGGTGAAAAATTATCACTAAATAATTGTATACCCGTGTATTCAATTACTTTAACGGGATTAATATTTATAACCTCCCGCAAAGCAAAAAATTCAGGAGAAATTGGAGGTAATGAAATCACGGGAGTTTGTGAATCATCCACAATAAGCACTTCGTGCTTATCATTGCAACAGGGGCTATTTTCTTCCAAAGTTGTAACTGCGAACATTAAAGTTTAC